>SZPB01000014.1 GCA_030263535.1 Cytophagia bacterium CHB2 | reverse complement strand
ATCGAACGTTCGGCAACCGCGATGCCGGGCCGGGATCGTTACGATGACGACGACGATGATGATCGCCGCCGTTACCATGATCGTGAGGATAATCAATCAGGCCATTACAAACGCAAACGCAAATCGTTTCTCGATGATATTTTCGACTTCTGATCCCAGCCGTTCAGTTGAGGAGAAGACGTCGAATGCCAGCGCGCGAGTTTTTACTTGCAAACGCGCGCATGTTCTGCGATATTTGTTTTAAGAAGGAGCCGGTATGTCGAATCAGATTTTGTTGTGGGTTGGTTTCAATGTGTTCGTGTTGTTGATGCTCGCCCTGGATTTGGGCGTGTTTCACCGCAAAGCGCATGTCGTGAAGACGAAAGAGGCGCTGCTGTGGAGCGCGGTGTGGATTGCGTTGGCGCTGCTCTTCAACCTCGGCATCTACTTCTGGCAGGGCCAAAAGGTCGCGCTCGAATTCCTCACCGGCTATCTCATCGAGAAGTCGTTGAGCGTTGACAACATCTTCGTCTTCATCATGATTTTTGCCTATTTCGGCGTGCCGGCTCTTTATCAACACAAAGTGCTGTTTTGGGGAATTCTCGGCGCGCTGGTGATGCGCGCGATTTTCATCGCCTCCGGCGTGGCGCTGATCGAGCGTTTTCACTGGATCATCTATGTCTTCGGCGCTTTTCTCATTTTGACCGGCGTGAAAATGGCGTGGCAAAAAGACAAGGAAATTCATCCGGAGAAAAATCCGTTGTTGCGCCTGTTCCGCAGGCTCATGCCCGTCACGGATCGTTATCACGGCGGCGATTTCTTCGTGAAACAAGCCGGGCGCTATTTTGCCACGCCGCTGTTCGTCGTACTCCTGCTGGTGGAAACTACCGATCTGATCTTTGCGGTCGATTCTATTCCCGCGATTCTCGCGATTACGCTGGATCCCTTCATCGTTTATACTTCCAACGTCTTTGCGATTCTGGGGCTGCGCTCGCTGTACTTTGCCCTGGCCGGCATCATGCCGTTGTTCCACTATCTCAACTACGGTCTCGCTGCCATTCTGGCTTTCGTGGGCGCCAAAATGATGCTGGTGGATTTTTATAAAATTCCAATAGGTATTTCTCTGGGAGTTGTGGCTGCCATTTTACTGATATCCGTCGTGGCTTCATTGCTCTGGCCGCGGCCGCAGGCGCCGGTCACGCTTCCGCCCGAAGTGCCGCAATCGAAACCTGAAACCATTGATTCGACCGGATGATGACCATGCCGCGACTAATCAATCATTCGCCCTCTGCGGAATCGCATGCCGAGCATGGCTCGATCTGGCATCATCCGGCTGCCGGCTGGGTCCTGGCGATTCTGCCGGCAAGTGTGATGATATACTTGCTTGGCCTCACCGGACGGGTGGCCGCCGGCGAAAGCGCGATACTCTCATTCAACTGGGTGCCCAGCCTGGCCGTCAATTTTTCATTTCTGGTTGATGGTCTTTCGCTGCTATTTGCGTTGCTGATCACGGGCATTGGCGCGTTGATCTTGGTCTATGCGAGCGGCTATCTCGCCGGGCATGCGCTGCTGGGACGTTTTTACTTCTACCTCTTGCTGTTCATGGCCGCCATGTTGGGCGTGGTTCTGGCAGACAATCTCATCACCCTGTTTGTGTTTTGGGAATTGACCAGCCTGAGTTCCTATCTGCTCATCGGGTTCGATCATCACCGGGAAGAGGCGCGCAAGGCGGCTTTGCAGGCGCTGCTGGTGACGGGCGGCGGCGGCTTGGCGCTGCTCGCCGGCCTGCTGTTGCTGGGCAACATCGGCGGCAGCTTCGAGCTTTCCGAATTGCTGCAGCGCGGCGATCTCGTGCGCGGCCATGAGCTCTACCTGCCGTTGCTGTTGTTGGTTCTGGCGGGCGCATTCACCAAATCTGCGCAAGTGCCGTTTCATTTCTGGCTGCCCAATGCCATGGAAGCGCCGGCGCCGGTGAGCGCGTACTTGCATTCCGCCACGATGGTGAAAGCGGGCATCTACCTGCTTGCGCGCCTGAGTCCGGTTCTCGGCGGCACCGAGTCCTGGCATTATCTCGTCACGCTCGCCGGCGCTGCGACGATGCTGGGTGGAGCCCTGCTCGCCTTTCCGCAAACAGATTTGAAAAAAATCCTGGCATACACCACCGTAAGCACGCTGGGCGCGCTCACCCTGCTGCTCGGCATCAACACCACGCTAGCCGCCAAAGCCGCCATGGTTTTTCTGATTGTGCATTCCCTCTATAAAGGCGCATTGTTCATGATTGCCGGCGCGGTCGATCACGAAACCGGCACGCGCGACCTGCGCGAATTGAGCGGTTTGCGGCGCTTCATGCCGCTCACCACTCTGGCGGTGACACTTGCCGCGCTGTCGATGGCAGGACTGCCGCCCATGCTCGGTTTCATCAGCAAAGAATTGCTTTACGAGGCCAAACTCGAGGCCCCGCGCGCCGCGTTCTGGATCACCAGCGCCGGCGTGCTGGCCAATGCCTTAATGGTCGCGATTGCCGCATTGGTGCTGCTGCGGCCTTTCTTTGGCCGCAAAACGGCAATGCCGCAGACGCCGCACGAAGCGCCCGTGACTTTGTTGCTCGGCCCGGTGACGCTCGCCATCTTGGGTCTGATCATCGGCCTGGCGCCGGACATCACCGCACAGTATTTCATTGCAACGGCGGTCAGCGCGGTGCGCGCTGAGGCGACCGAAGTCAAGCTCGCGCTGTGGCATGGCCTCAATCCGGTGCTGGCGCTGAGCGTGCTCACCGTCGCGTGCGGCATCCTGGCTTATGTTTTCCGGCGTTTCGTCCAGCGTGCGACGCAGCCGCTCTTCTGGCTCGCCCGCGTTGGTCCGCAGCAATGGTACGAATGGTTTTTGCAGGGACTCAACGGCATGGCACAGTGGCAAACGCGCCTGCTGCAGAGCGGTTATTTGCGTTCGTACTTGCTCATGATCATCCTCACCACGATCGGGCTTACCGGCTATGCTTTGGTCAGCCGCGCCGCCCTGCCGCTTCTGCCCTCGTTGCCCGTAGCGCAATCTTATGAATGGATCATCGCGGCGATTATGCTGGCATCCGCGGTTGCCGTCGTGCGCTCCAGCTCGCGGCTCGCGGCCGTGGCTGCGCTCGGCGTAATCGGCTTCAGCATCGCCTTGCTTTTTGTGCTCTACGGCGCGCCGGATTTGGCGATGACACAATTCGCCATCGAAACCCTTTCGGTGATCATCTTCGTGCTCGTGCTCTACAAACTGCCGCGCTTTGCAACCTTTTCGCGGCCCAGCGCGCGCCTGCGCGATGCCCTGATCGCGCTGGCTGCCGGCGGATTGATGACGCTGCTGGTGCTGGCCGTTACCGCGGCCCCGCTGCGTTCACGTTTGACCAGCTTCTTTGCCGAAAACAGCCTGACTGCCGCCAACGGCCGCAACATCGTCAATGTGATTCTCGTGGATTTTCGCGGCATGGACACGCTGGGCGAAATCACCGTGCTGGCAGTGGCGGCGATCGGCGTTTATGCCCTGCTGAAGTTGCGCCTGGCCGAGAAGAAGGAGAATTGATCATGCAATCACTGATTCTTTCCGTTGCTGCGCGCTCTCTGCTGCCGTTGCTGCTGTTGTTCTCCTTTTTTTTGTTGGTGCGCGGGCACAACGAGCCGGGCGGCGGTTTTGTAGGTGGCCTGGTGGCCGCCGCCGCGTTTGCACTTTATGCCATTGCCGAAGGCGTGGAAAAAGTGCGCCAAACCCTGCGCGTTGATCCGCGCGTGTTGATCGGCGCGGGCTTGTTCGTCGCGTTGAGCAGCGGCTTGCTTTCCCTGCTGCAGGGAAAGCCGTTCATGACCGGACTTTGGCACAAACAAGCCGTACCGGTTCTGGGCAAACTCGGCACGCCGGTGTTGTTCGATGCCGGCGTTTATCTGGTGGTGGTCGGCATCATTCTGACCATCATCCTCACGCTGGCGGAGGAGTGAATGGAAACCGTGCTGGCTGTGGTGATTGGCGGGCTGTATGCCGCCGGCTTGTATTTGATGTTGCGCCGCAGCATCGTCAAGTTGATTCTCGGACTTGCCATCCTGGGCCACGCCGCGAATCTGCTGGTGTTCACGGTGGGACGCCTCACGCCCAGTCAGCCGCCCATCGTGCTGCCCGGCGCAATGGCGCCGATCGAGCCTTTTGCCGATCCGCTGCCGCAAGCCTTGATCTTGACCGCCATCGTCATTGGCTTTGGCGTGCAGGCCTTCGCGTTGGTGCTGCTCAAGCGCGCCTATCAAACCGTGGGCACGGATGATTTGGATGAAATGAAGTCGACCGATACTTGAGACTGAACACATTGTGGCAGAGATGTAAAGATGCGCAAAAAATTGATTTCAGTCTTTTAGGGATGAAAACGACAAATGATTCGTACTACAACGTTAAGTACACAATGTTTTCTCCAAAAGGCCAGCTTGACCCCAACGGGGTCGCATGTGATAGCCCACGGGCAGCGCCCTGGGAACCGATAAAATCTATCGCACATAGCCCTGAAGGGGCGGCATTCCTGACGTAGTTCTATGGCGCCCCGCTGGGGCTTGGTGATAACTCATGATTACCGATTTTCCAGGGCGTTGCCCTTCGCTTCTACATTTCGCCCCTTTGGGACTATTTGTCTGTGCCATAGAATTCGACTCAACGTTGTAGTATTAGAAAATCTTTGCGAAACTTTGCGGCTTTGCGTCTCTGCGTGAATTCTTTTACCCAATATTGAGAAGTTGAGGATTTCCGGAATTGTCATGAGATCCGCATAAATACAGGTCGAAACGGCACGCATCGAAAAACTCTTTGCTTTTTTGGCGGCGATTTGATTTTGAAAATACTAATGAAAGAATATCACCTCTGCTCATGAATGCCCTGCTGGTTTTGCCCATCCTGATTCCGCTGGCCACCGCGATTCTCGCGCTGTTGTTTTGGAATTACCGTCGTGTGCAGCGCGGCTTGAACCTTGCCGGCGCGGCGGCGCTGTTGGCAGTTGCCGTGTGGCTGCTCGTATCCGTTTCGCGCGCCGGCATTCAAGCCACGCAGATCGGCAACTGGCCCGCGCCCTTCGGCATCACGTTGGTTGCCGATTTGCTCAGCGCTATCATGGTTGTGCTCGCCGGCTTGATGGGATTTGCGGTGGCCGTCTATTCGCTGTTCAGCATCGACGCGCGCCGGGAATCGTTCGGTTATTATCCTCTGTTGCAAGTTTTGCTGATGGGCGTGTGCGGCGCATTTCTCACCGGCGATATTTTCAATCTCTATGTTTGGTTCGAAGTATTGCTGATTGCCTCCTTCGTGCTGGTGGCATTGGGCGGCGAGCGGCCGCAACTCGAGGGCGCGATCAAATACGTCACACTCAATTTGGTATCCTCCGCCTTGTTTCTCGCGGCCGTCGGCATGCTCTACGGCGTGGCCGGCACGTTGAACATGGCCGATCTCGCGCGCCAGTTGAGCATGCTCGATCGGCCGGGCCTGGTGATGGCGCTGGCCATGTTGTTTTTGGTGGCATTCGGCATCAAGGCGGCAGTGTTTCCGCTCTTCTTCTGGCTGCCGGCTTCCTATCACACGCCGCCCATCGCGGTGTCGGCGATCTTCGCCGGCTTGCTCACCAAAGTCGGCGTGTACGCGTTGATTCGGGTGTTCACGCTGCTGTTTGTACAAGATACCGGCTTTACGCACCAACTCATTTTGTTGATTGCCGGCTTGACCATGATCACCGGCGTATTGGGCGCAGCCGCGCAACAGGAAATCCGACGCATTCTTTCGTTTCACATCGTGAGCCAGATCGGTTACATGATCATGGGACTGGCGTTGTTCACCTCGCTGGCGCTGGCCGGAACGGTTTTCTATTTGGTTCATCACATCATCGTCAAGACCAACTTGTTTCTGGTGGGCGGCGCGGTGCATCATCTGCGCGGCAGCTACGAGCTTGACAAACTCGGTGGCCTTTATCGCGCTGCGCCCGGCCTGGCGATTCTATTTTTGATTCCCGCGCTGTCGCTTGCCGGTGTGCCGCCGCTTTCTGGCTTCTGGGCGAAATTCGTGCTGATGAAAGCAGGTTTGCAAACGGAAGAATACCTCATCGTCATCACCGCGTTGGCCGTGAGCTTGTTGACGGTGTTCTCGATGATGAAGATTTGGGCTGCGGCCTTTTGGAAACACGAGGAGCCGGCGCACGCCGAGCCGCAGGCCGCCGGCCAGACGCCGCAACGCAGCTATCGCGGGCTGTTGGCGCCGATTACCGCACTCGCGGTGTTGACGGTGGCCATCGGGTTGCTGGCAGAGCCGGTGTTTGCGCTGGCCGAACGCGCAGCCGCGCAATTGCTCAATCCCGCGGAATACATTGAAACGGTTTTGGGAGCCGATTGAAATTATGTTGCTGCTCAATGTCTTTTTGGCGCTCGCCTGGGTCGCCCTCACTGGCGAATTGAACCCGGTCAATTTCTTCTTCGGCTTTGGCCTGGGTTATCTTATGCTTTGGCTGTTGCGCAGCCATGTGGGCACGGAACAATATTTTGTGAAAGTGCCGCGCGTACTCGGGCTGCTGGCGTTTTTTACCTGGGAAGTGATCGTGGCAAACATTCGGGTCGCGATCAGCGTGCTGTCTCCGCTCAAGCGCTTGCGTCCCGGGATCGTGGCCATTCCGCTGGACGTGAAAACCGATGCTGAGATCACGCTGCTGGCCAATCTGATCACCCTTACACCGGGCACCATGAGCCTGGATATTTCCTCCGATCGGCGCGTGCTCTACGTACACGCCATGCACCTGGAAGATCCCGAACAATTCCGGCGGGACACCAAACAGGGTTTTGAACGCCGCATCCGGGAGGTGTTCGAATGAATCTGCAGACATTCACGTTGTTGATCGTCGTGCCGTTGCTCAGCCTCGCCATTGTGTTCGCCTTTATTCGTTTGTTGCGCGGACCGGGCCTGCCTGACCGTGTGGTAGCGCTCGATTTGATTACCACCATCGGCATCGGCATCATTGCCGCCTACGGCATTGGCGCCGAGCAACCGGTGTTTCTCGATGTTGCAATTGTCGTGGCGTTGATTTCCTTCGTGGGCACCATCGCGTTTGCGGCATATGTGGAAAGGAGAAAATCTGGAGATGGCAGATCTGATTAGTTTGATTCTCATGATCATCGGCGCGGTTTTCATGCTGCTCGCCGCGATCGGCGTGGTGCGCATGCCCGACCTCTATCTGCGCATGTCGGCGACGTCCAAGGCCGCAACACTTGGCGTCATTTGCGTGATGCTGGCCGCGGCATTGCACTTCAATGACTTTGCCATCACCGCACGCATTACCGCCATCATTGTCTTTTTGATTTTGACCGCGCCGGTGGCCGCGCATAAAATCGCACGCGCGGCCTACCTCGCCGGGCCGGACCTGTGGCCGGGAACCTGCCGCGACGAGCTGCAAGGCCGTTATGATCATGACCAACAGGAACTGACAGGTGTGGCTACGCCCGCGCGGCCAGACACGAGGGCAGCGGCGCCGAGCGGCAGTGCAACGCCGAGCGCCTGAACACTGCGCAGGCACGCGGCACTGAAAGGACGGCCACAATCATGTTGAGCAGCCTTATTGGAGAGAATGGGATTCATGGATACGATGGTGCTGGTGTTGTTCGTTTTGGGTTTGGTCTTGCTGATCGTCGGCGCCGAGGCCCTGGTGAAAGGCTCTTCACGGTTGGCAGCCGCGCTCGGCATTTCGCCCTTGGTGATCGGACTGACGGTGGTGGCCTACGGCACCAGCTCGCCTGAACTGGCGGTCAGCATTCAATCCGCTTTCACCGGCCAGGCTGACCTTGCGCTGGGCAACGTTGTCGGCAGCAACATTTTCAACGTGCTGTTCATTCTCGGTCTTTCTGCCATGATTGCTCCGCTGGTCGTTTCGCAGCAACTGGTTCGCCTCGATGTGCCGCTGATGATCGCGGTGTCGCTTTTGCTGCTGCTGCTGGCGCTGGACGGCACCCTCAGCCGCCTCGATGGCCTGCTGTTCTTCTCGATCAATATCGCATATGTGGTCTGGGCAATTCGGCAGAGCCGCAAGGAGAATCAACAGGTCAAAGATGAATATGAAAAAGAGTATGGCGCCGCCGGCCGTTCTTCCAAATGGCCGGTGAATCTTGCGTTGATTGTTGCCGGCCTGGGTATGCTGGTGCTGGGTTCACACTGGCTGGTGGAAGGGGCTGTCGCGGTGGCGCAAGCGCTGGGCTTGAGCGAGTTGATCATTGGCCTGACCATCATCGCTGCCGGCACCTCTTTACCGGAAGTCGCGACGTCGATCATTGCCAGCATGCGCGGTGAGCGCGACATTGCGGTTGGCAACGTGGTGGGCAGCAACATCTTTAACATTTTGGCTGTGCTCGGACTCGTCAGCCTGCTCGCGCCGAGCGGCGTGGCAGTACCGCCCGCAGCTCTGCGTTTCGATATTCCCGTGATGATTGCCGTTGCGCTCGCCTGCCTGCCGGTTTTCTTCACCGGCTTCCGCATTGGCCGCCGCGAAGGCGCGCTGTTTTTTGCCTATTACATTGCGTACACGCTTTATCTGATTCTAGATGCCACCGGCCACGATCATCTCGATGAGTTCAGTTTGATCATGTTCGAATACATTACCCCTTTAGTCGCTTTGACGTTGATACTCGTGGCGGCGCATGCCTGGCGCACGCGCCGGCGCGGCAAGCCCGCCACCCCCGCAGATGAAGCATGAATTACTTTGAGTTGATGGAAAGGAGAGATACCTATGAAATGGTCATGGAAAATTGGAGAGTATTTCGGCATCGGCGTTTATCTGCATGCTACCTTCCTGTTGTTGATTGGTTTTATTGCCGTGATGCACTGGTTGCAAGGCTACAGCCTGAGCATGCTGGTCTCCGGTGTAGGATTCATCCTCGCGCTCTTTGGCTGCGTGCTTTTGCATGAATTTGGCCACGCCTTGACCGCGAAAAAATACGGCATCAAAACGCGCGACATCACCCTGCTGCCCATCGGCGGCGTCGCCCGGCTGGAGCGCATGCCAGATGATCCCCGCCAGGAATTGTGGGTCGCGCTCGCCGGTCCGGCCGTGAATGTTGTGATCGCCATCGCCTTATTCGTTTGGCTGGTGGTGACCAACACCTTCGAGCCATTTGACGGTCTCACGGTCACCAGCGGCTCGTTCCTCGAGCGACTGATGATCGTGAATATCTGGCTCGTTCTGTTCAACATGCTGCCGGCCTTCCCGATGGACGGCGGCCGCGTTTTGCGCGCCCTGCTCGCCACCCGCAAAGGCTATGCGCGCGCGACACAAATTGCCGCGGGCATCGGCCAGGGCATGGCCTTCCTGTTCGGATTCATCGGACTGTTCACCAACCCCTTTCTGCTGTTCATCGCCTTCTTTGTGTTGATCGGCGCGGCGCAGGAGGCCGGCATGGTGCAGATGAAAACCGCGGTCGGCGGCATTCCGGTGAAGCTGGCTATGCTCACCAACTTCCAAACGCTCTCCAGCAACGACACGCTCAACCGCGCGATTGAGTTGATTCTGGCAGGTTCACAACAAGATTTTCCCGTGGTCGACGAGGGGAAAGTCGTGGGCGTGCTCACGCGCGGCGATTTGCTGATGGCGCTCGGAAAATTCGGGAAGAATGCCTTCGTACGCGACGTGATGCAGCGCGAGTTTGAAACCGTGGAAGCGAGCGAAATGCTCGAAGGCGCAATGGCCCGTTTGCAAACGTGTCAATGCCACACCCTGCCGGTGCTGCAACAGGGCAAAATGGTCGGCCTGGTGACGATGGACAACATCGGCGAATTCGTCATGATTCAAAGCGCGCTCGCCGGTGAGAAGCCCCGCGGCTGGAAGCTGGCCTTTCAAAGTTGATCAAATCAGCCGATCAGTTTTGGCCTCACATAACAGGAAGGGAACAAGCAAAGGTGTCCGAGCGCCTCAAAGCGATAGTCGAATCGACCCGCACACAACACTTCATCACGGCCGTGATCGTGCTCAATGCCATCACCCTGGGCTTGGAAACCTCAGCATGGGCGATGGCGGCATGGGGACCGGTTTTGACCGCGATTGATCGCCTCGCGCTGCTGATCTTCGTGGTCGAGCTGACCGCCAAAATCGTGGTCTATGGCCTCCGCTTCTTCGCCAGCGGTTGGAATTGGTTCGATTTCGTCATCATCGGCATTTCACTCGTGCCGGGCGCAGGCAATCTTTCCGTGCTGCGCGCCTTCCGAATTTTTCGAGTGCTGCGCTTGTTCTCGGTTGTTCCCAAATTGCGCGCGGTAGTGCAAGCCCTGCTCGCCGCAATTCCAAGCATGGCTTCGATTCTGGCGGTGTTGCTGTTGGTTTATTATGTCACGGCCGTGCTGGCAAATCAGTTGTTCGGCGCGCGCTTCGCCGAATGGTTCGGCACCATCGGCCGCTCGATGTATTCGCTGTTTGAAATCATGACGTTCGACAACTGGTCGTCGGGCATCGTCCGGCCGGTGATGGAAGTCTATCCCTGGGCGTGGGTGTTTTTCCTGCCCTTCATCGTGGTTACCAGCTTTGCTGTGCTCAATTTGTTCATCGCCATCATTGTGAACACTATGCAGGCGCAACACGAAGCGGAAATGCAACAAGAGCGTCGCGACGAGCGCACGGAGTGGCTCGCCGGCAATTCGGAATTGGCGCAGGAAATCACCGAATTGCGGCGGCAGGTCGCGGCTCTGCAAACACTGTTGCTCAAGACCGAGCCCAAAAATTGAGAGGGTGTGTTGTCAACACGGCATCAAAACATGGCTTCCACTGAAATCCATTTAAAAAGCTCTTGCTGTTTTTAAAGTTCGATTCGTGAAAACGTTTTCTCGCGGCCGCCCCGCGCGACATGCGGCGATTTCTTGGCTTGCCCCAAAACGGGCATAGCTGTTAAACAAAAATTAGAAAGTTTTCGCACACAAACTTGCCATCCCGCAGAGATTTTTTTCGTCACCCCATAGCAGACAACAATGCTCTCACCTGTACCGCATTTTCCTGCTCCGGAAACTTGAATTCTCCCTCAAACTTGTTTATTTTGCCGCAGGCGTTCTGCCGGAACGCCCCTCGATTTCAAGCCAGTTTTGAAACCATCGGCGCCATTTGTTTTATGTGTCTGTGAGAGGGCCATTATGGGTTTGGAAGTTTTTTTTATTCTTGTTTTGATCCTATTGAACGGCGTTTTCGCCATGTCGGAAACGGCGTTGGTTTCGGCGCGCAAGCTGCGGCTGGAACAATTGGCGGAAGAAGGAAATGAACAGGCGGGCGTAGCGTTGGAACTTGCCAACGATCCCAATCGCTTTCTTTCCACCGTGCAATTCGGTATTTCACTCATTGGCACATTCGCCGGCGTGTTCGGCGGCGCGACGATTGCCGAAAAACTAATGATTAAATTGAATGAGGTGACGTGGCTGCAACCGTATAGTGAATCACTGGCGTTAGGCATCGTCGTGCTGGCCATTACCTACCTTTCCTTGATTCTCGGTGAATTGGTTCCCAAGCGGCTGGCGTTATATTATCCCGAGCGGATTGCCGCCGGCATGGCGAACAGCATGCAGCGGCTCGCCCGCCTGGCCTCGCCTTTTGTGCGCTTGCTGAGTTTTTCCACCGAGGCCGTGCTGCGGCTCTTTCGCGTCAAACCTCCGGCAGCCCCGACCATCACGGAAGAAGAAGTCAAAGCAATGATCGAACAGGGCACGGAAGCGGGCGTCTTTGAAGAAGCCGAGCAGAACATTTTTGATCGTGTTTTCCGTCTCGGCGATCGCCGTGTCAGCATGCTCATGACGTCGCGCAGCGATATCATCTGGCTCGACCTGAATGATTCCCTGGAGGAAATGCGCGGCAAAATTTCGGGCAGCGGATTTTCACGCTTTCCGCTGTGCCAGGGCAGCCTTGATAATCTGCTCGGCGTGGTGCGCGTCAAGGATCTCGTAGCGCAGATGTTGAATGCCCAATCGCCCGACCTGCGCGCGATTATGCGCCAGCCGTTGTTCGTGCACGAAAAAATGCGCATCCTGAAAGTGCTCGAGCTGTTTCGCGTCTCGCGCACCCACATTGCCATTGCCATTGATGAATATGGTGAAATTCAAGGCTTACTCACCTTGAATGATATTCTCGAAGCGATCGTGGGAGATGTGCCCAACCCCGGCATGACGGCGCAACCGAAAGTGTTGCAGCGTGACGACGGCTCTTGGCTGGTGGATGGTTATCTGCCGATTGACGAGTTCAAGCAACTCTTCGATTTGACTTATTTACCCGGCGACGACAAAGGCGATTTCGAAACACTCGGCGGCTTCGTGATGGTTTATCTCGAACGCATCCCCGCCGCCGGCGAGTATTTCGATTGGGGTGGTTTGCGTTTCGAAGTTCTCGACATGGATGGCAATCGCGTCGACAAGGTTCTCGTCAAAACCTTGCAGCCCATCGCATAACAAACCGTCTCGCGAGTAAGATTGATTTCAACAACAGTTTGAACTTGCCGACGACTGAGCCTGTCGAAGCCGAACTGTCAAAACCGAATCGCCGGCTGAGCTTGTCGAAGCCGAGCCTGTCGAACCCGAACTGTCGAAACCGAACTGTCGAAACCGAACTGTCGAACCCGAACTGTCGAACCCGAACTGTCGAAACCGAACCGCCGGCTGAGCTTGTCGAAGCCGAGCTTGTCGAAGCCGAGCTTGTCGAAGCCGAGCTTGTCGAAGCCGAGCTTGTCGAAGCCCGAACTTGGTCTTGCTTCTCAAGTGAACTTGATTATCTTGCTTGCGGCTATTTTATTGAACAATGGCATATCGTCGAAGCATTTTTTGAATGTAAAAAATTTGGATTGTATAAGCCCGGTTGTTGAACTGTTATTCATGAGGAATTTCTATGAATCTTCGTTTACGCCGTTTATTCATGCTGTTGGCGCTCACGATCCTTGCCGTGTTTGGCATTCATGGTTGCGCCGCATTGCAGCAAATGTCTGATGCTTTGGTAAATTTGCAACGCTTGCAGTTCAAATTGGACGGCATTGTGCCGGGAACCCTTGCCGGCGTTAATCTGGCAAAGATCAATGATCCCACCTCGCTCAACTTGCAAGACGGCATCAAATTGACTGCCGCGTTTGCGCAGAAATCCCTGCCGCTCGCCTTCACGTTAAATGTCGCGGCGAAGAATCCCAATGACGGCGCCGGCGGCAGCCCGCAAAAGGCCGCGCTGCTCTCCGGCTTTGCGTGGACGCTGAGCATCGATCAAAAGCAAACCATCTCCGGCGACATCTCAAGTCCGCTTGAAATTCCCGGCACCGGCCAGGCCACCATTATTCCATTGACCATGTCGTTGGATCTGTTTCAGTTTTTTGGCGGGAACGGGTATAAAGATATTTTGGATTTGGCGTTTGCCATTGCCGGCAAAAGCGGCAGCGCCTCGCGCTTGACGCTTGCCGCCACGCCGAGCGTGACGATCTCGGGCGTTCCGCTCAAATATCCCGGCGCCATCAACATCGTCGACAAAGAATTTACCAACCCTTGAACACGCTTGTGGTCTTGACACGCCGCAGGTCCGGCGTTTTTTACAAGGATGAACATGGCTAAACTTTGGTTGATCATAGCCGGCCTCTCCGGCTTTTTGTGCGTCGCGCTGGGCGCATTCGGTGCGCATGCGCTCAAGGCCACGTTGGGCGCCTACGGCAAAGACATCTATGAAAAAGCGGTGCATTATCAAATGTTTCACACCGTGGCCTTGCTGCTGGTCGGCGTGCTGCAAAATCAATCTCCCCATCTGGTGTTGCAACCTGCGGCGTTGGGTTTTTTGTGCGGCATTATTTTATTTTCCGGCAGCTTGTATGTGCTGGCGGTAACGGGAGTGACGTGGCTGGGCGCGGTTACGCCCCTCGGCGGTTTGTCATTTCTTTTCGGCTGGCTGTGGCTCGCTTATGCGTGCATGAAACTCCGAGCTTGATCTGCGGCAACATCGTTCGCCTGGAACGGCTTGCTTGACTTTTCGAAAAAAGCTCTGTAGGTTGAAGTTCGCCGGCGCTGCCGGCTGTTATTGCACCAAGGAGCGCATATGATTCCCATAAAAGATGATAACCCTCGCACGGCCTTCCCTCTCGTCAACACTATCTTGATTGTTGTGAATGTCGTGGTTTTTATTCACCAGTTTTTGCTGCCAGTGGAAGCCGGCCAGGCATTTATCAATCAATATGGCGCCATTCCGCAAAAGATCATGCACGGTGAAGATGCCAGCGGCTTGTTTACCTCGATGTTTCTCCACGGCAACCTTATGCACATCATCGGCAACATGCTTTACTTGTTTATTTTTGGAGATAACATTGAGAACTTGCTCGGTTCCATCCGCTATTTGATTTTTTATATGCTGAGCGGGGTGGGCGCGGCATTTTCGCACATCCTGATCGACCCCGGCTCGACGATTCCGATGGTTGGCGCGAGCGGCGCGATCTCCGGCATCTTGGGCGCCTATGCCGTAACCTATCCGCGCGCGCGTGTGCTGGTCGCCTTTCCGATTATTTTTTATATCACCACATTTCGCGTTCCGGCTTTTCTGGTGTTGGGCCAATGGTTTGTGCTGCAATTATTTGGCGGCGTCTCGACCGTCGGCGCTGACGAAGGCGGCGGCGTTGCCTGGTTTGCACACATCGGCGGTTTTGTGATTGGCATTATTCTGTTGAAATTTTTCAAGCCCAAACGGCGCGACGCCAATTTTGAAGTGTTTTATCAGTAGAGTCGCTTTCCGAATTTCCGACAAGCGATGTCTGTTCGTTCATTCACTTGACAAGTTGCGGATAACTTCCTCCGTTTTTTGTCAAGCAAACGGGCGAAGGCCGGTAAAACCTTTCCCGCGAAGGGATCATTGTCATGGCATTTCAACTTTGGGAAAAAGCGCTGTTGGCAGTTTTGATTGTGTCTTCACTAGCGCTTTTTGTAAGAGATTTTTATCGCAAGATTGAGCAGATTCGCGCCGGCAAAAGCGATCGGGTGCGCACCGATCGCGTGGGCGCGCGGTTATGGCGCACCTTCAAAGAAGTTTTTTTTCACACAAAAGTCATCGGCGCGCGCCCGATCACCGGCGTGCTGCACTTGGCGGTGTTTCTGGGTTTTGTTATTTTCGGCCTGGAAACGATCGATCACTTTCTGAAAGGTTTTGATCTACCCTTCCTGAAAATCATCTTCGGCGAACGACTTCCTCTGTTCAAATCTGCGCTTGCCATTATTGCCTGGGCTGTAATATTCGGGATTCTAGGGTTGGCATTCCGGCGATTTGTATTGGTGAAAATTTCACCGGACCCCAAATCGTGGACTTCCGGCCTGGTGGCGCTTTTCATTGTGATCTTGATGGTAACTTATCTCAACGGCCATCAAGCCGAGCCGGCGTTCCCGAAAGCGAATTGGTGGGCGCATGCGCTGGTGATTCTCGTATTCCCGCATCTCATCATTCGCTCGAAGCACATGCACCTCATCCTGTCGCCGGTGGATATTTTTTTCCGCACACCGCGACTCGGCGATTATTTGCCGCTCAATCTTGATATGGATCAGCTTGCAGAAGCGGAGGAGGTGAAGCTCGGCCTGGAAAGCCTTGCCGACGTGCCGTGGAAAATGCGCATGGATTTTCTGACCTGCGTCGAGTGCAAGCGTTGCACGGAACAATGCCCGGCATGGAACAGCGGGCAGGAGTTGAATCCGCGCGGCTTCATTCTGGCCGGTCGCAACGCGCTAGCGTTGGCAGCAGATTCTCCGGTCATCGGCAACATTATTTCTGAGGTCGAGCTGGGCCAATGCACGAGCTGCGGCGCGTGCGAAAATATTTGTCCGGTAGGCATCGAGCATCTGCAAGTGCTGCTGGGCGCCAAGCGCGCACAAGCGTTGTCGATCGGTAAAGGCATGGTGGCCACGGAATTTCTCGAGAAAGTCGAGCAGTACGGCAATCCCTTCGCTGCGCGCAAAGAGGCGCGCGCCAAGCTGCTGGCCGAGCTTGACATTCCCCTCTATGAAAAAAACAAAACTGAATATTTGCTCTGGCTCGGCTGTGTATGGTCTTACAACGCAGACGCGCGCAGCAGTTTGGAAGCGATGATTAAGATTTTGAAGCAAGCGCGCATCAATTTCGGTGTGTTGCAAGAAGAGGCGTGCAGCGGCCATCATTCGCGCCGGCAGGGCGAGGAAATGCAATTTCAAACGCTGGCGAATGAAAACATTTCAGCGTTGACCGAAAACACCGTGACGAAGATGATTTCACCCTGCCCGCATTGCTTGCACACGTTTCGCCGGGAGTATCCTACGCTGAAGCGCGAGTTTTCCGTGGAGGCGATTCATCATTCCGAGTTTATCACGGATTTGCTGGCGAGCGGCAAGCTGCAACTGCAAGTGGCCAACGGCAAGCCGTTGACGTATCACGATCCCTGCTATCTCGGGCGTTATGAAAAAGTTTATGCCGCGCCGCGCGAGGTGATTGCGCAAGCCGGATACAAAGTTACTGAATTAGCGCGCCACGGCGAGCGCTCGTTTTGTTGCGGCGGCGGCAATGCCGGTTTTGCGCGCGAGCAAAAAGTCGCCAAGCGCGTCGATCAAACCCGCAAGGAAGAAATCGCTGCCTCAGGCGCGAAGATTCTCGTCACCGCTTGCCCGGAATGCAAAATGATGCTCAACGCGGCGGTGGAAGAGACGAAGGATTTGGCGGAATTGGTAGCGGAGAATATGCGGGTGACTGTTTGAATGAATTTTCTCGGGCCGTTTTTTGATAAGTTGAATACGGAATCTCTGATGTGGTGGCAGAAATCAAAAAACGATACTAGGAGAGAACGGAGGTCACTGCAAAATTTTTTAGAAAATGTATTTCTGGGTTTTCTCCTGTTGCGTTTACTTTGGATCGGAAAAATTTTCAACCCCACGTGATGAGATAATGCCTCGTTTGAAAGGCTGTGATGCGCGGTTAGTTTTTAGATGCACTTTCTTGAAATGTCCTCCAGGCAGAATCTTGTGAAGCACTCGGTATGATGTCTGCAACTTCACAATATCCCTTCCATTAGACAGGCCGGGAGCGACAACGTTTTTAAGATATTGGAACACTAAGAGCCTGCGCCTTATTCACCTTCGTCTTTTGTTTTCAAATAAACCACCGTTGCGCCCCAGCCCCCGCCGCTTTCATCTGCCAGTTGAAATGAGATAACTTCCGGAAGTTTTTTCAAAATTGCATGTACCGTTTCGCGCAACGCGCCAATGCCCTTGCCGTGAATGATGCGCACGTGCAAGATGCCCTGGTCGCGGCAGGCCGCGAGATAGTCGGGCACGAGAGTTTTGAGATCGCGCGGATGAAACGTGTGCAAATCGAGCACGCCATCAATCGGCATGTCGATCGGTTCTGATTCGTTCATTTTGAGGTTTTGTTTTGAAATTGATAAGCAGGTTTTTGCTTTAACCCCTGCCGCCGGCAATGCGTTGGGCTGCTGGCGAGCGCCGCAGCGCCAACATTGCGGCAATGCCCAGCGCCGGACCGAACGCGAGAAACATAAACGCATAATTCCAGCCCACCCAGCTTTCCAGCGCGGGGATCAAGCGAATGGTCAACAACGTCAGGAGAAAGCCCAGGCTGGTTTGCAATGTCAATGCCGTTCCAATGTAATCGGGATGCGATAATTCGGTAATGCAAGCCGAGAATTGCGCGGAATCGGCCACGACGGCGAAGCCCCAAACCAAACAGAGCGCGACCAGTGCAATGGGGTTGCCCCCGAATAAAAATCCCACTAAAATTGCGCATGCACCGCTGATGACGAGCGAGCTGATCGTCAACGTTGTGCGTCCCCATTTGTCCGCCAATTTACCTGCAACCAAACTCCCGAGGCCTCCTGCGCCGATCACCGCAAAAGCCGCAAGGCTTGCCCATTGCGGCGCTAGCCCGGCGATTTTGAAACTTGCCAGAAGAAAAATGGGCGTCCACGCCCACATGGCATACAGTTCCCACATATGGCCGAGATAACCCAGATTGGCAAGCGCGACTTCTTTGGTGCGCGCAACTTCACCCACAAATTTCCAATTGAATGGCGGAGTTTTGGCGCGATACGGGCCTTCTTCGATAAACCAAAAAGCAATGAATGCACCGAGCATCGCCAAAAGACTCGCGCTATAGAGTACGGGTTTCCAATCGCGCACACCGCCGAAAGCGCTGAGCAAATGTGGGGCTGCCGTGCCCACCGTCAACGCGCCCACCAGCAAACCGATTCCCAGGCCGCGATCTTCTTTCGTCCAGGTCGCCATGATCTTCATGCCGACGGGATAGACGCCCGCCAGAAAAAATCCAGTAAAAAATCGCAACACCAACGCCTCATTCAAATGATCGACAAACAGCGGAATCAACAGCGTTGAAATCGCGGCGAACAAGGCCGAGACGGTGAACAACTGTCTGGAAGAAATGCGATCAGCGAGATTGAGCAACGCCGAACTGAAAGCGCCGGCGACAAAACCGATTTGCACCGACATGGTGAGCCAGGCGCGCCCGGAATCATTCAAACCCCAAGCCGAGGTGAGCGCGGGAACCACGGCAGAGGCCGAGAACCAAACGCCTTTTGCCAGCAACACGGCAAGTGACAGCAACAGCAGCGTGCGCCATTTCAGTCGTTTGAAATCTTTGTCAGCATACTGCGGAGCAGATGGCATTGGAATTTTGTAATGGTTGCTTGCGACTATTTTACCGCAGGTACAGCATTCTTCGTGTCAGAACTTCCCGGCTGCCGGGAGTGGAGTAAATCGCGCGCAGCAAGTATACGCCGCTGCTCACGTGTTCACCGCGCGCGCCGCTGCCGTTCCAACTCAGAAGATAATAGCCCGGCGGCAAATCACCTTCATGCAAGCGTGTTACCTCGCGCCCGGCGATATTATAAATCACGACTTCGACGAGTCCGGCTTGCGGCAGCGCAAGTTTGAGATTCGTCGAGTTGTGGAAAGGGTTGGGATAGTTTTGCGCCAATTCAAAGCATTCGGGAACGCCCGAGGTCGAGGGACCATGCGAATGATCGCATTTCCCCAGGCCATCATCTCCGAAGTGAGTTGTCAAATATGCCGCGTGCGCCGGCCCGGGCGGCGTGAGGTTGAAGGTATCGCTTGCGGCTCCAAAAAATGCGCCGCCCCATTCGCCCGTGCGTGTGTCAAACCACTGGCCGTTGATGCCGCCTTCCACCTCCGAGAGATTCACCTTGAATGGCGTGGCCACTTCCGTATAAACCACGTACTCGTCTCCGGGTTTACCGGCAAGCCAGCGATTCGTCGCCAGCGCTTCGAAACGCGTAAAGGCATGCCAATTGATCGTGTAACGTGCATTGCTGCTCCAAAACTGTTTGAGGATCGTCATGTACCTCGCGCCGGCGGAATACAAATTCGCCGGAGACATGACAGCGCTGTGATGAAACGTTCGCGTATTGCCATACACAAAAAAACCGCCGCGCATGACGATTTCCCAGGCGTCTTTGCGCACGTCGTCCGCCGATTGATCGCCTTCATAGCCAAATTCAGAATTGATCACCGGTTTGTTGAAACGCCGGTCCGGCGTGATGCGGCTGGGATTGAAGATTTGCTGATAAATCGTGCTCAACCAGGTCGCATCGCCGAAATCGTCGGCATTGGTATCGATTGTATGAGTTGTAATGGGGTGGCCGTAGGGATCGTTGGCTTTGATGAATTCGCCGAGACGGGTGTAACCGCCGGGCAGCAAAGCTTCTTCATATTCGCCTGCGAGTATCCACATGACGTTGTAAGCGCCATAGCGATTGATAAGATACTGTGCGTAGCGATCGACCTGCGCTTCCGTCAAGAATTTTTGCCAGCCCTCGTTGGCCCATGCGAACATCATCCCCACCACCAGGCCTTTCTCATTCATATAGGCCAAACGCTGATCGAACGCCCGCCAATAGCCGGGGTTCAAGCGATCGACATTTTGCGCAAGAAACGCTTGCCCGTTTTCGTTGTAATCGTTGCTGTCGGGCCGCAGCGCATACAACTGGCCATGCACATAATTGAAACCCTGGTCCGCACGCGCATCAACATAAGTTTTAATTTCCTCCGGCCAGGAGACGGTGGCGCTCGCAAACGACCATTGCGTATCGCCCATCAAAAAGAACGGTTGCCCCTCTGCGGTGGCGAAGGTATATGGATTTGCCGGCGACACTTGCAACGGCCCGGTGGTGTTAGCATGATTTGCCGGCAGCCGCCCTTCACATAAAAATGCGCCGGATTTACCGTTCAAACCGGAGTCGTTTGAGGATGACACCCAGCGCCACTCGCCCAACGCAAAAGGCGAAAAGCGCACACGATAAACATCGCCGCCATCCCAAAAGCCTTTCACGGTAAGGGATTTTCCTTGCGCTGCGCCGGAAACACCGGTGAATGTCACAGATACGCCCGGACCATCGACATAAGGATTCACGCCTGCCGCCGTTGCATTCAATGTGATCTCATGCAGGCCGTACAACGGCGCGGCTTGCAACTCGGCTTCAAAATTTTGCAGCACGACAACTAACTCCGGCTGCGCGTTGGTTGACTCGCGCGAGTCATAGGAAACGAGTTGTGCGCCGGTTCCGATGAGCGCAAAATCGAACGTTCCGTTTCCGGCGACCGCGGCGGTCACGTTCACCGAGTGCCACTTTCTTGCTTCCACGGATTTAATGCTGTCCAACCGTGCGCCGGTAACTGCCGGTTTCGTCAACCACGTGACATTGTTTTCGTCCCAAGCCGTATTCAAGACATGTACGAGATTCCCACCGTTGCCGGTTTGGCGGCCATGCAAGCGTAACATTGCCGAGGCCACCGGCGACTCGAGTCCGGCGACAATGAAACGCAAATAGGCTTCGCGGCCCTCACCGGCGAGCAAATTCATCCAGCCGAAATTGCCGTTATCGCGCTTGGTGGCGTAAAGTCCCGCGCGTTCGACATAAGTATCTGCGACCGGTTTGAAAATGTAGATGCCGCCGGCGCGCGTAGTGAAGGTTTGATCCGGCGTGATGAACGTGTTGCCGGAATTGTCGGTCGCAATGATGCGATAATGATAAGTTTGATTGGCGTTCAAGCCCGCCAGCGCCGTGCTGAACGTCGAATCCGGCGGACCTAAAACCGGCAATTTCTGGCCGTAGGCGCTGGTGAGGCCATATTCGAGCGCGCAAACCGCAGGCTCGTTCGTCGCCCATGACAGGCGCACGCCGTTGGCGTAACGGTTACTTGTGACGATGGCTGTGACTTGCGGCGGGGCTGGATCATCTGCCGGAACGTTTTCTTTGATCAACAAATTCGAGTAAATCGGCCCGATCATCGCGCCGTATTGGTTGTTTTTGAAGTTGGTGACCAAATCCGTGGCCACGGTGAAATCGCGCCCGAGAAAAACATAGCGCAGTTGCATCGGCGCGGAATGCGTGTGCGTTGCCTGTAAAACGCCATCGCGAAAATAACTGAGTTGATTGCCCTCCCAGGTGATCTTGAGACGGTAAGTCTGATTGCGCCACCAATCCTCGAGTTTCGTGGTGTTTCTCTCGTTGCCGTCATACGTCCACGACAGCAGTTTCACGCCCGGATTATAGCGCGAGCCCGTGTGCAAGTCCCACACCGTTTCCTGATTTTCCACCGGATGATGGTTGCCCCAGGGATTGCGAAACATGCTGATAATATGATGGCGTGGAAATGAGTTTTGCTCTGCCGGGCGAAAATTGCTGACCTCCAACTCCAGTGAGCCGCTTTCCAGATAAGCGCCGAGATCATACCTGATCATATCTTCCGCGGCGGTAACCTGCCAGCCGTCGGCCACAAATTCGCCGCCGGTGCGCACGCCGCTCGTAGCGCTGTTTAGCGCATCGGTCAATACGATTTTTTCGAGAGTAGATGCGTTTGCGGTGGTGAAGACAAAATCCTGACTCACACTGAGATTGCCGGCGGCATCCTGGGATTTGACGCGATAATGATACGTCGTGCCTGCAGTTAATTCAGACAGAGTGACGCTATGTGACGTGACGAATGCCGGAGAGAGCGGCGAGGTCAAGCCGTAACTCGTGGTCAAGCCATAGTCAACTTGTGAATCACTCGCCTCGTCGGTTTGCCAATTGATTGTTGCACGCGTCGAGGTGATTTGGCTGCTGGCAATGTTTGCAAGCTGAGGCGCTGTGACATCCGGCTTGGGAAGCGTTGTGGTTGAGTAGAGGGCAAAATCGTCCACCACCCACACACCGTTATTCGGCGTGTTGTACGCCGCCAGCTCGAACGCAAATGAATCTTCCAGCGTGAATCCCGGCAGCGAAAATTTTTCGGCGTAAGCTTGTATCCACACCGCGTTGTCCAGAGAATAATCAAAATAAATCGAATCGGCAGTCGTGCGTATGCGCAGATAAAAATCCCGCTCGAAATTTACGCTTGTGGCAACGTCCCGGCCGTCGGAGACGCCGTTTTTATTCCACTGCACGTGCAGCAAGTACGGCGCATTATGATCGTCACGATAGTTGTAGAAGCGATACCAATTCTTCTCATTATAAAAACCAAAAGTTGCGGGGGGATTCACAGTAGGCGACATGCCGAGACAGCCGTCGCCATTCGGTTGCACGACTTTGATCTGAACGGTTTTATGGCTGCCGGAAAATTTGTCCCGCGTATAAATCCAGGCGCTGTTTTTACCGGTGGAACGCAGGTGTAATGCCCCGTTTTCCAAAGTCGAAGCATTTTGCGCCGCTGAGCTTTGCACCCATTTCATCGCGTCAAACATCGGATCGTCAAAATTGTCGGCGAGCATGGGGCCGTCAAGAGTTGTGAATGTGAAATCACCACTCACGCTAAAATTCCCGGCTTGATCTTTGGATTTGACGCGAAAGTGATAGCTCGTATTGACATTTAAATTGGAAAGCGTGATTTGATGCGTGTTCGCCAGCGCCGTCTGCAAGGTTGTCGCTAAGCCATAATTTGGCGTCAGGCCGTATTCCACTTGCGCATCCGTCGCTTCGTTCGTCACCCAGGCGATGCGCGCGGAAATCGCTGAAATGTTTTCGATGGTAACATTTGAAATGACGGGCGGTGTTTGATCGAGGGTGGTGAATGTCAAATCACTGCTGGTGGCGAGATTCCCGGCTTGATCGCGAGACTTCACGCGAAAGTGATAGGTCATACCCTCTTGCAAGCCTGTGAGTGTGGTTTGATGCGAGAGCGTCAATTCCGGCTGCAGCACGGTGGAGGAATCGTAATTTGCCGTCAGGCCGAATTCCACTTGCGTGTCGCTCGCTTCGTTTGTGGTCCAGGAAATTTGCGCCGTTGTGTTGGTGAGATGATCGATCGCCACGTTTGTGATCATCGGCGGCGTTTGATCGGGCGTGGTAAACACGGCATTGCCGCTCACGCTGACATTGCCGGCGCGGTCGCGCGCGATTACGCGATAATGATAAACCGCGCCCTCTTGTAAGCCTGAAAGCGTCAGACGGTGAGCGGTGGCAAAAAGCAGGTTGATCGGCGTTAATGAGCCATAGCTCGTGGTCAAACCATATTCAACCTGAGCTGTGCTTGCTTCGTCTGTGTTCCAGGAAATCGTTGCGCTGTTCTTCGTGAGATCGCTGCTCGTGAGGTTTGAAATAGCCGGGGGAGTTGTGTCGGGCACACTTGTCGCCAGAATGAAATCATCCAGCACCAACACGCCTTTGGAGGGCGTGTTGTAAGCCGCCAGTTCAAATGTGAACAGGCTGTCAAGAGTGTAGCCGGGCAGTGAGAATAATTCGGCATAGCCGGTTACCCAAACGTTATCATCAAACGAATATTCGAAATGAATCGAATCTGCGCTGGTGCGCATGCGAAGATAGAAGTTTTTCTCGAAACGTACGCCGGTCGCAACGTCAAGGCCATCAGATGCGCCATTTTTGTTCCATTGCACATGCAATTTGTACGGCTCCGAGTTGCCGCTACGATAGGTATAAAAACGATACCAGTTGGCTTCGTTATAGAAGCCATAAAATGATGAGGGGTTGACCGTGGGTGACAGTCCGAGACTGCCGTCATTGTTCGGTTGCACGACTTTGATTTGAACGATTTTGTCCCGCGCGGAGAATTTGTCACGGGTATAAATCCAGCCGGATTTGCCGCTGGTTGAGCGTAAATGCAATGCGCCATTCTCAACCGATGAAACATATTGCTCGGGCAATCCTTTTTCCCATTTGATGAGGTCAAGCGTACTGCCGCTGAAATCGTCGGACAACAACACCGTGGCTGCGGCGCTTAACCTGGCAGGCGGCGCGCGATCCAGCGCAATCTCTGCCCCGCGCTGCGGCGGCAAAGAGGCTGCAATGAGCGGTTCAGCGGCACGCGACGAGGGCCCGCCATAGCTGGCGGTTGGCTGCGTTGCGGAAAATTTATCCGTATCCCCGTCTCTTTCATCAGCCTTGAGAGTATCAACGTGGAATTCGATGGAATCGAGTACACCAAAACCCGCTTCAGATCGTGCAGCGATGATGCTGGAATTGTTTTGTGGCAGGGCAGAGGTAGCGGTGGCGTATAAAATCGTACCCGCCGTGAGCAGTATTATCGTCCAAAACTTAAGCGCGGGAAAAAGGCTTGCATTCATTGGGCCATTCCTTCCATGGGAAAATAGTGAACCTCAATATTCGTGGCTTTACAAACCGGGCATGCTGCACCAATAACCTACCTTTAGATTTTCCCCACGAGTAAAGCTGCCCGTAGATTGGAAGTCGTTGCGTGACGGCTCTGCTTGAGAAGAGTTACCGGAGGCACAGCGTAGATCATTTCAAAAAATAAATCCGCCTTCCCAATGTGGAGTCCGTTCGCGCATGTGATTTCAGATTGAGAAGGCGGATCGATTTGGCAAAACAAGCGGCAACAACAAAAAGGCGGGCCTTGCACTGTTTGTCCGCGAGGCAATGAAATTTACGGGCTACCTCTCAGCCAGCAAGGCTTGTTCCTTTCCTGACAATGGCCAACATTAAAGCATTTTTTCGAATTTGTCAAGCTTCCATTTTCGCAGTGTACTATCGAAGTTACGAAAAATTTTGCCCAGAAATTGGCCGCACTGGCAACCAAAGTGTTGAGAAAACCCAACAATTCGCCCAACACCCCTTTCGATAATCACCAAAATGCGAAATCGGCGCAAAGCCGCCGAGCAATAGTGTTTGTGATGCTGCAGTAAAAAGCGCAAAACCCGGGCAAGGATAAAGAACACGATCGGCAGCAGCACTTTGAACAATCCTAGAAAATTCTGCAACTTCTGTAATTCCAACAAGACATAGCCCAGCAGCAAACCGTGCATGTGGGTTATGAGGTTTGAGAACGTTCTCGAGCTGAGCAGATAACAGAGTCCCAGTTCAATCAGCTCATCGAGTAGCGAGCGGGCGTTATTGCCGTGCACAATAAACGACCATAGCGAGGGCGGCGGGCTGGATTTGTTTTTATGCGGAGAGATCATCTGCGACGCTCCCATCAGACCAGGTGAGTTTTGCGAGCCGCGGCTCGATAAATTACGGGCGCCAATGTGGGCTAAAGCAACCGCCAGGCCAGAAATTATCCAATGAAATGCCGCCGAGCTTTTTTCTTGAATATCAATAGATTGGGATGCCGGTTTTAGGGTGGGTCACAGAGCATCTTTGCCCTACTCTCATGGCGTAAAAACGCAAGCAGTGTAGGAGATTCAAGACGGGTAGAAGGTGTCTCTCCCAAGTAAAGCGATTATTTTTTGACCGGGTGATGCTTGGGCTTCTTCCAGTTTTCAAAAAATGAATGATAATGTTGGTTTTTGGCAACAATTGGTGTTGGGAAAAGGCAACAATCTGAAAGGCGAGGAGTTTTTCTGTTATTTGTTTACAGCTAGTTAAGTGACAGGAATGCTGGTACGCTTATGGTAGGCTGGCGTTTTATTGTGAGGGCATTCAAATGAGCGCAAATGAGGTCGTTGTTTCAAGCTGGCCGGATTTGATGGAGCAGCTTTTTGTGGATTCCTGGAATCCTGAAATCATGCGCCATCGTTCGCCGTATGCCTTTCGCGGTTTGTCCAACAAAAATTATGAACTATCGACTCGATTGATGCGGTTGGGAGGAAATTACGCAGGAGTTGAGAGGCACTTGCTACGAAATTTCAGAAAATATGCGCTTGATGATGTGCCGAAAGGAAAAGACTCGTTCTGGAAGTGGCTGGCAGTTGCCCAGCACTTTGGCTTGCCCACGCGGTTGCTTGACTGGACCTTTTCGCCTTTCGTTGCCGCCCATTTTGCGACATGTGATCTGGAACGCTATGATGTAGATGGCGCGATTTGGTGCGTCAATTTTATTGAAACAAACAAGCTTCTGCCTAAAAAATTGCAGCATTTGTTGGACATTGACGGGGCGCTGAATCTTACCATAGAAATGCTAGATCACGCTGTAGCCTCGTTACCCGAATTTGACAGCTTGGCGCTTGAAAGTTTTGCTGTCTTCCTCGATCCACCGTCGTTGGATGGAAGAATCGTAAATCAATATGCGCTGTTCTCGATGATGTCCAATCCTCTGGCTTTGCTAAATGATTGGCTGGAATCGCGCCCGAAATTATTTCGAAAAATAGTCATACCGACCCGCCTCAAATGGGAAATTCGCGATAAGCTCGACAAGGCGAACATCACGGAACGAACGTTGTTCCCGGGTTTGGACGGCTTGGCGGGATGGTTGGCACGATACTACACCCCTAGACAGGCATATGATTCGTAAGAACTTTCGCAGCGCCATTATTCTGGGCATCGCGGGTTCTGGGCTTAATCCAGATTTCAATGCCGCTCTTACCGTTTTCCGTTCTTTTGAGATTGATGGCATCAAACAGATTGAGATACTCCGGCGCAATTATCGAAAGATTGACGTTGGTGCTGGCCAGCTCATCAATGAGTTGCTCCAGCGCCTTGATTTCTCTGGTATCATAGCGTTCCGATAGGATGCCAAATCCTTTAAGAAAAGCGTGCAGGTTTTTGATTCTCAATTCGCGCGAGCGAACATGATAGTTCTTAAGATTCCGGGCATATTCGTCTGAGGTCACATAAATTAGGACATAGTCTGCATGAGCGAAAGCCAGCCGAATGTATTCTTTGTGGCCTCGGTGCAACGTGTCGAAGGTTCCCCCGATTGTTGCAATGGTTTTTGGTTTTCTGATTTTGTTCATCATCAAAATTTTGCGGCGGGTTTTTGAATGATCGAATGAAAAACTACCAGGCGTAGAGAAGTTCACTCTCCGTTGGGCTTTTGATTTTGTTTCTTTCAATATTTTGAACCGTTGCAAGAGGGATGTAATCAAATATGCAGGCAGGGTATCGTATCGCCGTGGAGGAAATGTCCTTATGCCTTTGCGTAACCGTTCTTTGCTTAATGACGACCAAAATAGCTGGTTTGCCTCGCACCAGGCGCTTCTGATTGATTTCATGAAACAATCTTAAGTATTCCGGCACGACGATCGCCACGCCAATTTCTTCGCTGCTCAGCTCTTGTTCGAGTTGTGCAAGTGAATTTATTTCTCTTATTTCGTATTGATTTGGTGCAATACCCATGGTTTCTAAGAAGCCTGTCAGTCGTTGAACTCTTGCTGCGTAACTACGAACATGATATTTCTTAAGCCCTCGTGCGTAGTCATCCGAGAGCACATATATGATGGCATAATTTGCATGCGCAAAGCCCATGCGAATATATTCCTCGTGGCCTTTATGCAAGACATCGAAGGTGCCGCCTAAACTGACAATTTTTCTTGGCTTACCATTTTGATCCATCGCAACTTTCCCGTTGCTGAATTGTGCAAGGTTGAACTGACAGAGATTTTGAGGTTATGACTCTGAATTTGCAGTGAATGAGGTGAACTCGCCCCATGGAATTACTTTAGGAAAAAAATCGCATCAAAGATTAAAGACTAAAATAGCAAATTGCGGAAAAAATCTTTGGCTGGAGGCGTTTATGGAGCAGAACGCGCGAACACGCTTGGACGACAACCTATTGGGTGAAATCGTCAATAAGGCGGTGACGCTCACCCAGGCCGAGCGGGGATGTTTGTTACTTTATGATCCTGTCACGGATCTCATCGAATGCCGCACCGGCGCTGATTGTCACTGTTTTGTGGAGGCACAGTGCAAAACCTGCGCGGTCCCACTGCAAGAAGCGCCGCCGCGCCTGCGGCAATTTTTTAATGGCCATAATTCCAGCGGCTACATCTCCGCCTCTATCGAGTTTCCCACAAAAACATACCCTGGAACAAACGGCGCTACTTCGCAAATGCTTATCCCTTTGCGACGCAAGCGCGACCCCTCTCTCGGCCTGTTGATTTTCGAATCCAGTCAAAACGATTACTTTCAGCAAAAGGATATTGCATTTGCACAAGCCGTTGCAGATTTCTGTGCGTTGGCGATTGAAGAGTCGCAAAAGCACATCAACAGCAAACATATGTTGAAAAAGCTCGATCTATTGTCGTGGGCCAATAATGTTCTTCTGGCGGAATTCGAGAACAAATCCCTGATCGAAAAATTCGATTATATTGTTGAAAAAGCCACGGAAATTTTGGACGCCGAATTGTGCAGCTTGTGGATTGCGAAAGGCACACAGATCATGCTGGAAACAAGTTTTGCGCAAAGCGGCAAAGTCAGAAACAAGCAACGTGTTGTTCTGCCCATTCAAGATGGCCCTGGCTTTACCGGGTATCTCGCCTATCAGAAACAGGTTTTTAATAGTTACGGCGAAGAATTGGAGAATCATCCGGCGCGCAGGTCTGAAATTCCAGCCGAATTTGTATTCTCGCAGCATGTATTTTCCGAGCTGGCCTATCCCATGCTCGATGACGACGGCAGCCTGCTTGGGCTGTTCATCGCTTACAACAAGAAGGATGCAAATGGCCAGCCTCTCAAAAACGCCGGTTTTTCCAGGGAATTTGACGAGCCGTTGATGAAGATTTTAACGACAAAGCTTGTCATCTCCATCAAGAACGCCCGATTGCTTAAAAAATTGCGAGACTATGAACTGATCGTCGAGAGTACGCCCGACCCGGTGGTGATGAATTCGAAAACAGGTTACATCACCTACATGAACGCCGGGGCAAAAAATCTATTCGGCGATTTGGTGGGGTGCCATGTCTCAGAACGATACCCCACAGATGAACAGAGCACCGGACTGGAAAAGGCCCAGGAAATTCGCTGGCAATTGCTGAAGTCCAAAGACAAGCGCATCAAAAATTACGAAACCGTGTTTTTGGGAAAAGACAATGAACCCATTCCGCTGAGCGTGTCGGTTAGCATCCTGCACGATGAGAACGGCAGAGATGCCGGCACCATCGGTATTGCCAAAGACTTGCGCGAAATCAAGGCCCTGGTTGCTGCCGGACAATCGTTGATTCAAACGCACGATATTGATAGTATTTTGAAGCAAATCACCCAGGTTTGTTTGCGTCTGCCCAACAGCACACGGGCTTATATCAAGCAGTACGACGAGCAAATCGAGGAATTGGTATTTCGTGCTTTGAGCGCGCGCGAAGCCGGCGCTTTTTTTCCGGTTAGAGCCACGCCCAAAGATAGCGGCATGACAGGTTGTGTTTTCCAAACACAACAGCCCATGCTTACCAACAACGTCGATCTATTGCCCATCAATCGCTATAATGCAATTTTCAAAGGCGTCAAATCCAAAATCGTTGTGCCCATCACGTATATCGACAAGGAAACCGGCGCCTCGCGCAAAATCGGCGTGCTCAGTGTTGACAGCAATGAATTGGATGCCTTCTCGCCGAGTGATGTTTATTTCCTCTCAACGCTCGCCAATCAAGCGGCGGTGGCGCTAGAAAACGCCAATCTCATCGCCTCCAAAAATCGCATGATCACCAAGCTGCGCGCTTTTGACAAGGTACAACTGGCTGCCACCGGCAAGGATTTAAATGAAGATCGCATTTTTGACAGCGTGCTCGATGCGGTGGTGGACATTTTGGGATTCGATCACGCCACTATTTCCAAAGTCGATAAGACGATCGACATGATCGGCACCGTCAAAGGGCGCAATGTTCCGGCGGAATTCCTGCAATTGGCCTGGCATGCCTTGGACAGCAAAGACATTCAAGCTTGGGTGGTGCGCCACAAAATGCCGGAATATCTCGACGGCTGGGACGAGCGGCTTGATCGTGAAATCTATGCACGCTTTCATCATGAGCAGTTGGTCCGCACGATCATCCCCATTTTCGCGCGCGGCGAGGTGCTGGGTACTTTGGAAGCGGGTTATGATCGTTCCAAAAAAGCGATCATCGAATCCGACGAAATCGAAGCCTTGCAACGCATCGCCAATCTTGCCGGCCTGGGCCTCGAGCAGGCCAATCTCGTCAAGTTGATGAAAGAGGAGCTGGATTTGCGCACCATGCTGGAAATGCAGCTTGATGCGCTCAATCATGCCAGTCTCGAAATTTTCAATTTCGCCACTGAAAAAGAAGTGATCGAGCACATTTTTATCAGCTTGCAGAACATCGGTTACGCCAAGGGCATGCTCTCGCTGGTGAATGATGTCACCGGCATGATCGAAGGCAAATATGCCGCCGGCGACAATTGGAAGGCCATCGTGCTCGAGACCAAGCGAAATTTGAAGGGCACGGACATACTCGCGCAAGTCTTGCGCGCGAAAGTGCCGATTCTGAGCGCGAATTGCATCAAAGATCCGATATGCAATTTTGACAGCATCAAAAAAGCCGGCATCAAATCGCAATACGTTATCCCGCTGATTGTCAACGACAAAGCGGTGGGCACGCTGCAAATTGATCTTACTGATCACCAGGATTTGGTGAATGGTGATGAGCGCGTGTTGCGGCGGCGCATGAAAGTGGTGGAAACCTTCGCGCGCCAAGTGGCGGTGGCAATTCGCAATATTCGCGCGCTCGTGACCATCGATCGTCTCGAAACCAATATTGCGGAAACCGCGCACGAGTTTCGCAGCCCGTTGCACAACATCATGACGCAAGTCGGCGGTTTGAAGGATTTTCTCGAACAGAGCCGAGTGGACAAAGACATCGATCAATTCGTTGCGGCGATTGAGGAGGAAATTCATCGCGCCAAACGCCAGGTTGACAACACGTTGTTGCTGCGCGAGCGCTCTCGTGAACAAGTGGAGTATGAATTCAAGCCCGGGTTCATTCGTGAAGTGATTGAAAGTTGCGCCAACGCCTACCGCTTGCGCGCCCTGGAGCGCGGGCTGCGCATCAGCATTCGTGACAGCGTCAAACGGCTGCCGCGCCTGCCCTTCGACCGCGGTAAGATGGAACAGGCTTTCACAAATCTGATCGATAATGCCGTGAAGTACTCTTATGCCAATCGTTACATTGACATTCAAGGCGCGGAAGACGACGACAAGATTTATGTTGAAATCACCGACCGCGGACTTGGCATTCCGGAAAGCGAGTATGAGACGATTTTCCTGGGCTTTGCGCGCGGCGATGTGAAAGACAAGATGCGCTTCATTCCCGGCACCGGTCTGGGCTTGAAGATTTGCCGCGAAATCATGGAAAAGCACGGCGGTAATATTTTCGTCAGCAGCGAGCCGCTCAGCCGCAATCCGGAAAAAATCAAAACGTTTCAAGATTATCTCACGACGTTCACGATTATGCTTCCCAAAATCCATCGGGAGAGATGAGTCATGAGCAACATCCTTTTTGTGGAAGACGAACAGCATAGCGTCAACCGTTATGTAAGTCCCTTGGAGCGCCGGGGGTTTTCCTGCGCCATTGCGAAGAACGGCGACGAAGCCTTCGCCTGGCTGCAATCCGGTACAATCGAAGTGTTGTCGCTCGATATTATGTTCGATCCCGGCCGTGCTTTTGAAGTGTCGAGCGATACATTGTGGGCCGGCGTGCGCCTGCTGGAGTTGATCCGGCAAGCACAAATCCCGAAATGCGACCCGGATCTCAAAGTGGTGGTGTTGACTGCCGTGGAAAATCTGGTGGTGGAGGATAAAATCAAAAAACTCGGCGTGATCGAATATCTGAAGAAGCCGGTTGCGTTTGAAAAAGTGATTGCAACGTTTATGAACATGAAAAGATAATTCATTCGTGCCACAAAAATAGAACGGTAAAATATATGTATCCGAATCCTTTTATTTATAAAAAACCGCTGGATCCGGGCCGGGATGATTTGGTTATGATCGGGCGGACGGCATTGCTGGAAAAAACAATGTCGGGGTTGGCGTTCGGGCATTGGTTTGTGATTTCCGGCGGGAAAAAAATCGGCAAGACGACGTTTCTCGCCATGCTGATGGAGGAATGCCGCATAAAAGGCTTGCCGTATCATTTCATTTCGATCAAGCTGGAAGAGTTGCCCAGCTTCAATCTCGCCGGCCTGTATCAGGTTTTGTGTGAAGGCTTGCGCGAATTGCTGGCGAGCGACGCAGCGGAGGGATTTTCCTCCCCTCCAGATTTGGAGGAGGTGAAGCATATGTTGATCACCGCCGCGCAACAGAAGGGCGCCGCCGAAAAGATCGTCATCATCCTGGAAACCTTTGAGAGTTTTCCGCGGGCGTTTGCCCAAGAAGCATTGCGCGGATTGATTAGCTTGCAGCAGGCGCAGGCCATGCGAAAGCTGCCGCCGAATTTTCAGTTCATCGTGAGCGGCGTATTGAACACTATCGATTTGCAGGTCGAACAGGGGCATTCATTTTCCGAGTATTCGATGCGTGTTTTATTGGAAGATTTTAGATATGAAGACATCGAAGTGATGCTCACGCGCGTGAGCCGCGAGTTGGGGCTTGCCTACGAGCCGGGTTTCGGAAGATTGCTCTATGATCATACTTCCGGCGTGGGTTATCTGGTGCAAAAGATTTGCTATCGTACGCTGGAAAGCGCATTTGTCCGCAAAGAGCCGATGGCATTAACACTGAAGCGCGCCGAGGCTGCCATTGCCAGCATAATCAAAGAAGGTGAAACCAACATTGAGATGGTGATCACGCAGATCGAAAAGGATCCCCAACTCATCGAAAGCCTGATGCGGGTTTTACGCGCCGGCTCGGTCAGCGCCAAAAAGTTCGATCCGCAATTAAAGACGCTGCTGGCGCTGGGCGCGTTGTCGGTGCAAAACGGGTTTTTTCGCCCGCGCAATCGCATCTACGAAGCGATTTTTCAGGATTATTTTACAACCGAGCGGCTCGCCGATCTTTATTTCTCGCAGCAAAAATACCAGCGCGCGCGCGAATTGTTTACCGTGGCGATGCACCAGCAATCCGTCGCTCAAAATGCCATGAGCACCGTACTGGGCAATATAAGCATGATCGACACCAAAATCGGCCAGGGAAGCATTGTGAGCGCGGTTCTGGAAGCGTTCATGAACGCGGTTGACCACACCAAAAACTGTTCATTGATCATGCGTGATCCCGTGAACGGCGCATTGCGCATTGTGGAAGCCATTGGATTGAGCGCGGAAGACATCAAATCGTTTGAGCTAAAATTGGGGCAGGGTGTGGCAGGGTGGGTGGCGCAGGTGGGCCGTCCGCGTTTTATTCGCGACATTACTGATGAAATCGAGTGTCCGGATTTTGCCTATCGCGAGATGGCGACTAAATACAAAGTCGGCGCCATGGCTTCCCTGCCGTTGAAAGTGTCCGGAAATGTTTTGGGGGTTATCAGCTTGTGTTTGGGTAAGCCGCGCGAATTCGGTGAAAGCGAAACCCGCATGCTGGATATCATGTCTGCCTATGCTTCGCTGGCATTGCAGCAGGTTTATCAGAAACTCGATTTTGAGCGTCATGCCAAACAGGTTGAGCAGGTGTGCGGCCTCATGCGCGAGGCCGGCCAGCATGCGGATTTGCCGGCGGTATTCAAAAAGATTCTCGCCACGGCCGCGAAATTATGCGACACCGATAACGTTTATATCGTTCATCGTGATCAAACCTCGAGCCAATGGCATTTTCAGTTTTTGCATGAGGCCGCGGGCGCACGCGCGGAGATCGCGCGCGGCGAAGGCATTGCCGCCGTGGTCTTGCGTACCGGCGAAACGCATCTCATCGAAAATACCAGTACCGACGACCATTATTTTGAAATCTGGCCGGGTATGCGCTGGGAGTTGGCGGTTCCTTGTCTGAATGAAGGAGAACCTCTGGGTTGTTTGGTGATGGCCAGCGATGCCGCGCCGTTGCCTTCTCCGGCGCTGCGGCAGCTTTTGGATATGCTGGCAGACGCCGTGGCCATGGCGTTGCGCAATAAGCGGCTTTATCATATCGCAGAAAAGAAAACCCAGCAAGTGATTGCAGCGCACGGCATCAGCGAGGCCTTGAGCCATGAAAACAGTCTGCAAGAAATTCTCAATTTTATCGCGCGCGAATGCCTCAATTTGATGGGGCGGGATAACAAAAGTGCGTTTGTTTGGATAAAAGAAAACGAGCGCCGCAAGCTGATTTTGCAAGCAGCGGACGGCAATGTGGATAGCCGCGAACATCTCGGCAGAATTTTGAATATGTCCGATACCAGCCTGGTTTTGTGGGTCTACAAAAATGGCCAGCCGCGGCTGGCGCGCGACGTTTCGCAAGACGATTATTACCGCCCCACCCATGCCGGCATCAAATCGGAGATTGCCGTGCCGCTCATCTTTCGCGATGAAACGATCGGCGTACTCGATTTGCAGAGCACGGAGCTTAACGATTTTGACGAGCAGGATCAGGAAGCGTTGATCGCCATCGCGCAAAACGCCGCGGTCGCTATGAAAATCGGCGAATGGCATGATTTGCGCATCAAAGAACAAATTGGCCTCGCCAAAGTTTTGGAGGCGACCGCGATTGAAGAAACGATTGCCGGCCTCACGCATGATATCAAAAACATTTCCGCATTGATTGCCAGCGAAACGCAATGGCTGGAAAAGCGTGAACGCGAGGATCAACTCGACTTGTTTGAGGTCAAGAAAGCCATTCGCAACATCAATAAGCATATGATTCGCATTGAGGAATATGCTAATCACCTGAAGGGCCGCGCTTACAAGGCGCCGCCCGAGCCGCAATGGTGCAACTTGCGCAATGTTGTCGGCGAGGCCGTGCAAGTCGTCATGCCCAAAGCCTCGCGCCAAGGCGTTGAAATCAAGCGTGATGAAATTGCGCTCGATTTGCGCATGTATGTCGATCCCGGACGGCTGGTGCGCGCGTTTATCAATATCATCACCAACGCTCTCGACGCCATGCCCAACGGCGGCTTGCTCAAAATAAATGCCGTGCGCAGCGCGAAGGAGGTGCAAATCAATTTTACCGATAATGGCAGCGGCATTCCGGATGACATGGTTTTCAAAGTACAGAGTGCTTTCGTCAGCACCAAGGCGAAGGGGTACGGCCTGGGCCTGACCGTGACCAAACGAATCGTTGAAGCCGATCACGGCGGCAAACTGCGTTTGCGCAGCAAGGAGAATCTCGGCACGACGGTGGAAGTGGTGCTTCCGATTCATCTGGGCGCGCCTCCTCGCAGCGACGAAATGCCGCACCAGCAATTCATCAGCAAATGGGCAAGCACGGCTGCGCAACCGGAAACCGAGGCGGCCGCCCGCCCCGGCAATATTTTGGTGGTGAACGATGACACGTATATGCTCGAAAAGATCGTGCATCTGCTCTCCAGCCTCGGTTACCGTGTGACGAGCACGGAAC
>SZPB01000013.1 GCA_030263535.1 Cytophagia bacterium CHB2 | reverse complement strand
AACTCGGAGTCGTGACTTCGCTCGACATGGCCCTGCCCGATCCCAACAGCGAAGCCGGGCGCATGAACTGGCAAGGCTGGTTGCGCAACGTCATGCCGCACGTTGATTTCTTCATGCCGAGCATTGAAGAGATGCTGTTGTTGTGGGATCGTGAACAGTGGGGTGAATTTCGCCGGCACGGCAACGGCATTGTCGATTCGGCGCCGATCGCATTGTACCGCGAAATTGCCGGGGGTTTGCTGGCGCTCGGCTGCGGTGCCGTGATGTTGAAAGCCGGGGCGCGCGGTATTTATGCAAAAACTGCCGATGCTGAACGCCTCCGCCGCATTTCGATACTATCTGCGCCTGCGCATCAAAATTGGGCCAATCGTGAATTGTGGAGCGCCGCATTTGCAGACGAAAATATTCAATCCGCTGCAGGCTCGGGCGATTGCGCCGTCGCGGGATTTTTGACGGCGTTGCTGCATGCGAAATCTCTGGAAGAAACTCTGCAATTCGGCAACTGCCTGGGCTGGCAAAACCTGCGCGCGCTCGATACCGTTAGCGGCGTGGGCACGCTGGCGGAGACGGAACTCTTGCTAAAAAAACTGCACCCGGTGACGACACCTTTTCTTGACCAATCCTGGCGGGCAACGGCATGCACCGGTGTGCTGGAGCGAGAATAAGCCTCGCTGCATTGCTGCAATGTCAACGTGATTTATATACCTATACACCATCTGTCATTCCGGAGTTTTGAATGCCTGTTATCGACTTCATTAAAAATGTTGACCAGCTCGAAGACGTGATGACCACGCCGTCGCCGGCTTTAATCGAAACTCTTGTGCAAACACCCGGCGACATTCTCATACTCGGCGTAAGCGGAAAAATGGGCCCGACTCTCGCGCGGCTTGCAAAAAGAGCCATCACACAAGCCGGCGCGAAGAAGCGAGTCATCGGCGTGGCGCGCTTCTCGAATGCAGCGGCCCGAGAAGAGCTGCACAAGTCAGGCATTGAGACGATTGCCTGCGACTTGCTCAATCCGCATGACATTCAACAATTACCCGACGTCGAAAATGTCATGTACATGATCGGCATGAAATTCGGCAGCACCGGGCGCGAAGCTGAAACCTGGGCCGTCAACGCTTACATTCCCGCAATCGTTACACAAAAATTCAAAAATTCACGGATCGTTTTGTTTTCGACCGGCAATGTTTATCCACTCACACCGGTCAAATTCGGCGGCAGCAAAGAGTCGGACGCTACCGGGCCGATTGGCGAATATGCGCAATCGGCATTGGCGCGCGAGCGCATCTTCGAATACTTTTGCCGCGCGCAACAAACACCGGGCGTCATTCTGCGTTTGAATTATGCCATTGATTTGCGCTATGGCGTGCTGCTCGATGTTGCGCAAAAAGTCTTTCATGGCCAGACCATCGATCTGAGCATGGGGCATGCCAATGTCATCTGGCAGGGCGATGCCAATGCCATGGCCCTGCGCTGTTTTGGCTTGACGCAAACACCGCCGTTGGTGCTCAACCTCACCGGCCCGGAAACCGTTTCCATTCGCCGCCTGGCCGAACGTTTTGGCGCATTGTTCGGCAAATCACCGGTGTTTGCGGGTGAAGAATCTGAAACGGCTTTGTTAAGTGATGCCGGTCGCTGCTTTGAATTGCTGGGCTATCCGGCAGTCGCATTGGAACAAATGATTCAATGGGTCGCGCATTGGATGAAAATCTCCGGCCCAACACTCGCCAAGCCCACCCACTTCGAAACGCGCACAGGAAAGTTCTGACGAGTAGTGGATTGATGGATTGCAGATTAAACTCCAATACTCCATCTCAGTTCACCACGCTCACCCAAGGCAATCTTTAGACACGGAATATGGCAACTTTTCCATTACCACCACCTGAAATTCTCGCGCTGCTGCGCCGCGGAGTTGTAATCCCCGCGCATCCGTTGGCGTTGAATGCACAGCGCAAATTCGATGAAAAACGCCAGTGTGCGTTGACCCGCTACTATTGCGCTGCCGGCGCAGGCGGCGTTGCCGTTGGCGTGCACACGACGCAGTTCGAAATTCGCGAACCCAAATTTGGGTTGTATGAACCGGTACTCAGTCTCGCAGCGGAAACACTCGATGGCATCGTTGCGGCGACCGGCAAAATCCTTATTCGAGTTGCGGGCATTGCCGGACCAACGGCGCAAGCGGTGCGTGAAGCAAAAACTGCCGTTAATCTTGGTTATCATATTGGCCTGGTCAGTCTGGGTGCTTTGCGTGAAGCCGGCACGACTGAGTTACTTTCTCATTTGCGCGCCATTGCGGAAATCATTCCGATTATGGGATTCTACCTGCAGCCGGCGGTGGGCGGGCGCGTGCTCAGTTTTGATTTCTGGAGGGAAGCCGCCGAAATCGAAAATCTTGTAGCAATCAAAATGGCGCCGTTCAATCGCTACTACACAATTGATGTTTTGCGGGCGGTTGCAGCCTCAGGCCGGGGCCGGGAGATTGCGCTTTACACGGGCAACGATGACAATATTGTGTTGGATTTATTGAGCGCGTTTCGCTTCGGGCTAGAACAAAGCTGCGTTGCTTTGCGCGTTGTGGGAGGGCTGCTGGGGCACTGGGCGGTGTGGACAAAAAAGGCAGTGGAGTTGCTGGAAGAAATTCATACCCTGGTGAAAAAGCAACAGGCTATTCCTTCCGAACTGCTAACCCGGGCAATCCAAATCACAGATTGCAACGCCGCATTTTTTGATCCCCAAAACAACTTTGCCGGTTGCATTGCCGGCATTCATGAAGTGCTGCGGCGGCAGGGTTTGCTGGAAGGCCGCTGGACGCTGAATCCCAATGAAGATTTGTCTCCCGGCCAGCTCGCGGAGATCGATCGCGTACATGCAGCCTATCCGCATTTGAATGATGATGTGTTTGTGATGGAGAATTTGGAGGAATGGCTGCGGTAATAACAGCGGGGATAGGTCTTCTGGGAGGAAAAGATAAGCGTAATCGTTATGCTTTGCCCTTCAATCTCATCAATTCTTCCGCTTCCGACTTGCTCTTGTAATACTCATCCAACGGATAACAACCCGAAATCAATCCATTGCGCGGGGCGGTGGTACAATCGCTGAACGTGCGGCAAATGCGCTTGCGCTGCAAGGGCTTGCCGCGTAAAATGTCCGCCGGCATTTCGGGATACGACAACACCATTCTTCCCAAACCCACAAAATCCGCCTGGCCGGTGCGAATCACATTTTGCGCCACCTGCGGCAGCCATTCCTGCAAATAGGTGTATCCTGAGCCCACAAAAATCAAATCCGGGCGATATTGTTTGAGTTTGGCCGTCACTGCAATTTGCCGTGCCACGCCGGCGAGCGGATCTTCCGGCGGCAGATAGCCATCGGAAGGCGGAAACAATGCGGGGCGTTGAATATGCGGATTGTAATAGGGGCTTCCAGCGGTAATGCATACGAGTTGAATCCTGAGCGCAGCAAGCAAATCGAGAAAGGCGCGCGGCTCGGCGAGGTCGATTTGCAAGCCGGTGGCATCAGCGCCGAATGCGTAATGATACTCCGCGCCGTTTGCGATTTCAGGCTCGCCCACGCCCTGCGCGCCGGAACGGTAAGGCACGAAATCGAACGCACTCACACGCACTGCAATTTGCAGCGCCGGCGCTTCCGTGTGTATGCCGGCAACGATCTCCCGCAAAAACCGTGTGCGGTTTTCAAAGCTGCCGCCATAACGCCCGGCGCGATCCACGGCGCTCAGGAACTCGTGGCCAAGATAGCCATGGCAATGCTTGAGATCGACGAAAGCAAAACCGGCGCGCTGTGAAAGTTTTGCTGCCGCGACAAAATCCTCCGCGAGGCGGGAAATATCATCATCATCCATGAGCGGATAAGAGGGCTGCAACCCCAGCTTGCGATCGAGAACAGGATGATGATAAAGGATCTGCGGCTCCATGCAATCTTTGCGATTGGGCTTGCAATAGCGGCCGGAATGCGTCAATTGCAATCCCACCAACAAGTCGCTGCTCGTGCCGTATTCACGCTCATGCACCATCACCAAAGTCTCACGCAACTTTGCCAGCTCGCGCAAATTCTTTTCGTTGATCAAAAGCTGATTGGGATTCGCGCGGCCCTCGTGGCGCACGGCAACAGCTTCACCGCCCCAAATCAATTTTGCCCCGCTGACCCCAAAATGCTGCCAGCGCCGCCTCGTCTCCTCGCTGGGACGTCCGTCGCTTGTGCCATCCCACCCTTCCATCGGCAAAATGCAAAAGCGATTGCCGATCTTGAAACCATTATCCAACACACACGGTTGCGCCAAAGGTGAATTTGCCCCGCTCTGCAATTCAGCGTCACAGGGCAACTCGATTCCCAATTCGGCGAGATAGCGCTGAAACTCTACGAGGGTTTTGAGTGATGCGATACGGCGGTATTTCATGGCAGGGATTTGTTTTTGGATTCACAAACGACGTAGATGAAACCCGCCATCGACGTTGATGACTTCCCCGGTGGAAAAAGGCAAGTATCCTTCTGCAATCGCGGCGACGGCTTGCGCCACGTCTGCCGGCTGACCCCAGCGGGAAATAGGCGTAAGCCCGTCTTCCAGCAAGCGATCGTATTTTTCCTTGACCGTACTGGTCATGTCGGTGGCAATGATGCCCGGCCGGATTTCATAGACATTGACGCCCTCCGCGGCGAGGCGATGCGCGAACAACTTCGTCATCATCGCAAGACCGGCTTTGGACAAACAATATTCCGCACGATTCACACTGCTGGTGTAGGCGCTCATCGAGCCGATGTTGATGATTTTGGGATCCACAATCGCGCCCGCGCGTTTGAGTTCGATCATCTTTCTCGCCACAAGTTGCGTGAGAAAGAACGGGCCTTTGAGATTGACCGTCATCAACTCATCGTAGCTTGCTTCAGTGGTTTCCAGCAAATCAACACGCTGCCGGGGCGCCATGCCGGCATTGTTCACGAGCAAATCGATTCTTCCAAAATGGCGCAGCGTTTCATGCAGCAACGCTTCACGCTCTGCAGCAACGGCGATATTCGCCTTGACCGCCAGTCCGGTTCCGCCTGCTGCTGCAATGGCCGCGACCACTTCAGCGGCCGCCTCCGCGCCATTGCGATAATTGACGACGGCCCGCCAGCCCTGTTCGGCCAGCTTCAAAGCAACAACGCGTCCAATACCGCGGCTGCTGCCGGTGATGATGGCTACGCGATTCATGAGTTCAGAGGATTGCGTCTTTTTCACGGGCTGCTTGCAGAACCTTCGCTACTGCTTCCAGAAAAAAATACTCGCCCCACATCACACTCTCATTCACCCCGAGATTTTTGCGCCAGTGATAAATGCCGTGCTTGAGAATGCCCTCCCAGCCCGGGGTTTCGGTGGCAAGAAATTCCGGTGTGGTGAGCGTATCCAAAATGCGCAGACTATAATTGCGATACAGGCGGCCGCGCGCCGGATCGCCGGTGAGTTGCGCGAGGTTCCACATGCCGCTGGCGGCAATGGCCGCCGCGGAACTTTCATAGGGTGTTTGAGGATCAGGCTCGTCCCAATCATTGGGCGGGACGCCGTGCGCGGGCGTGCGTTCGATATAAAAATTGGCGCACGCTTCCGCGGTTTGCAAATAGCGCGCATCTTTGGTGAAAGAATACACCGTGCCGAAGCCGTACAGCGCCCACGCCAGGCCGCGCGCCCAGGAGGAATCATGCCGCCAGCCTTGATGCGTGGTTTGGCGCAGGAACTCGCCGGAGGCGAGATCGAAAATGCCTTCGTGCGAGGTGCTGCCATCGCCGCGCACCAGGTATTTGCGCGTGGTCAGGCAGTGCTGATTGGCAATGCGCCAGAGTTTCTCATCATTTGTTTGTTGCGCCGCATAGAAGATAATGCCCACGTTCATCATAATATCGATAAACAAGCTTTCTTGAGACACGAATGAACGCAGATACTGGCCTTTCTCTTGAAAACGCAAGGCCAGTGTGCGGCCGGCGTCGATCACGGTTTGGTTGATCTTCGTATCACCGGTCAAATCATACCAGCGTTTCCAGGTGGAGAAAAACAGAAAACCGAGATCGTGCACATTGCGATCATTCTTGCGGTGTTCGAGCAGGCGTGAATAATGTTCCGCCTGCTGGCGCCACCAAGCCTCCTGATTGTGCGCATACAGCAGCCACATTTGCCCGCCCAGAAAGCCTTCGCACCAGTTCGTCCATACTTCACCGCCGTGCTTCCACTTGCCGTTCACGGTGTACATGGGGAAAAAATCGGGATACGCGGTGATCAGGTGGCGCAATTGCTTTTCTGCGAAACGGAAAACATTTTGGCATTTGTCAACTAAGGCGGCGTGCGGCAAGGGATTCCTCCAAGCTTTGGACAGTGGCCAGCAGGTTTATTAGCGAGGTTGGAAATTTCGTCGATTTGGTTACAAATTCTCTTCGCGCTTTTCTTGGTAGCCGAGGTATTCTTTTTTTGCCTTTATGGCATCGTTTCTTCTGCGCGAAGATTTGCCATTGTGCCTCTCGACCAGTTTCTCGATCATGGAACGCGAAGGCGCGAGCAACGCATGCAGCGCCTGCTGAAAACCTTCAAAAATATTGATGCTGCGCGTGGGCCAGAACACGCGAATCACATGCTTCATGGATTTCGACACCGGCTCATGCACGTAGTGCAGCGTCACAAACGTGCCCAGGCGCAGCAGCGCGGCCGTAACAAAGAGAAAATGAAAATGCGCCCAATGAAACCCACCGAGCGTGAGCTGCCAACCGGAAAACAGCAACGCCAAGCCGCCGCCGATGAGCGGCGCAATGGTCGCGGCAATGCCCACGACTGTGCCGTCCACAGCTATGTAATTCGCGCGGCGATTGGCGGGCGCGAGCTTGTAAACGAGATTCGGAATGGCCAGGGTATTGCCGGCGTCGAACACGCCCAGAAGATGCACGAGAATAAAAAGCCAGATTGTGTCCGGCGTCGTGAAAATCCAGAGCAGGGCAAAAAGCGCTTTGCCAATCATGCAAATTTGTAAAACCGGCTTGTTGCCGAATCTGTCAATAATGATACCCCAGGGTTTGAGGGCAAGCAGATTGGTGAGTGTTGACAGCATGGCCATGGCTGACACAAAAAAATAACTCAACCCCGCCTGGGTGAGCATATATACGCCATAAAACGCGCCGGCAATGCCCATGGAAAGATCATAGGTAATGCGAAAATAGAACAAGCGGCGGAAATTCGGATCGTGAAACGGGATTTTGAGCGATTCCCAAAACGTGAGCCGCGCAGGCGGCGGCGTAAAAGGCGGCTCGTGCATTTGCTTGATGACTCTGACCGCCCATAATCCGAAAATCATGCCGCACGAGGTGAGCACGACAAAACCGTAAGGCGCGGGGGCAAATTGCTGCGCGTTCCACCAATCAATGAATTTTCCCGCAAGCACGCCGAGAATCACGCCCAACGCCCCTCCGGCAAAGTTGCGTTGCGCGTAAAAACGCCCGCGCACTTTTTCCGGCGCGAGATCGACGAGCCAAGAAACCCAGGGCACCAAACTGAAAATGCCAAACCCCGCGCTGATCGCAAACAGAATGAAAAAAAGCCAGATTTTGTACGGCTGCAGCGCCGGAATCGGGATAAACGTCACCGCGGCGATGGCAATCCACATCAGTCTTGCCAGCGTGGCAAAATGCACGGCCATGGCTTTGCGCTGTCCGTGCTTTTCGAGCCGGCGAAAGGCGCGGATTTGCAGCAAGTTTACGCCGACTTGAATGGCGGCCAGCAGGCCGATCATAAATTCATTCGCGCCCAGACTCAGCGCAAAACCGGTAAGCACCACGCCGCCGGTAAACACACCCATGATCCCCGTGAGCATGCCTTCCCTAAATGACAGGCGCATGCTGCGCAAGTGGGTTGTTGAGCCGGCTTCTACTTCAGATATGTCAAAATGAAAAGGAGAAAAATCACGTAGCCGCATACTAACGTTTCTATATTCAACCACAGCTATCGAGCAAAATGAAAACGGCAAAGGCGGTACGCCGTCTTGTTTTCCAACGCCGCTCTAAAATTGCTAACGTTAACAGTTTTACCCAAATTTGCAAGCAGAGGAAAGGCGAATTTTTTTTGCCGAAAAGGCATGGATTTTTGAAAGGATAATGTGAAATTAAATCAATTAATTTCATGATGCCGGTTTTGCCACCAACCTCAGGACGCCTGCTATGAACTTTCACAATGCTCTGCTCAAAACCAAACGATTGCACCTTCCCGCAAAGGCCCTTCCCGTTGAAGAAACATGCGCAGCGGAATTCCAAAAATCCTTTCCGCAACTCGACGTTGTACATGACGCAGGCCCGCCGGCCGCAGCCGCCTTTCGCCTCGCGGTCGCGCAGAATGCCTCATTCGACATCGCCAAGATCAAGGCCGCAGCGCCCTCAAACAAACACTGGGCCTACGTGCGAGTAACGCCGGAGGGCGCGGGCGAATTGATCGTTTCTCACCCCGCGCTGCTCTTCGCTTATACCCTGCAATTGCTGGAGGATTGGGCCAACTCTCCCGCCGCAGAGTTCGAAAAAGGGAAATACTATACCGCCGCATTGAAATGGCATCGCCCATTGTTCGATTATTTGCTGACGCAAACCTGGCGCACGGCGCGCAATTTCAATGCAGAAGAACACATTCGCGAGTTGGCGCGCGCCGGCTACACACACGTTGAAGTAAATGGCCTGGCCATGCCGGTGCCGTTCGAAGATCCGGTCGAGGGCGAATACTATTCGCAATTTTATTCGTATTGCCCGGCGCTGGATCAGTTCGTGCACAGTGAGCTAAACAAAGGCATTTATCCCGTCGAGCATCTCACCGCGAATTTGAATTTGTTGAAGCGTTACGCCGTATTGGGAAGGAAATACGGCTTGGAACCCGGCCTCTTGTGTTTCGAGCCGCGTTCGGTTCCGGAAAAGTTTTTTTATAAATATCCCACGCTGCGCGGCGCGCGCGTCGACCACCCTTTTCGCAGCCGCCGGCCGCGATTTACCATGACGATTGCGCATCCCTTGGTGCAGGCGCATTATCGCGAGATGATGCAGAAACTTTTGCGCGCGGTTCCGGATCTCGCTTATCTCAGCATCTGGAGCAACGACAGCGGTTCGGGTTTCGAATACACCAGCTCGCTGTATGTGGGCAGAAACGGCGGCCCGTATTTGATTCGCGAATGGCGCACGCATGAACAGATCGCCGAGGTTGCCGGCAAAAACGTCGTGCGTTACATGAAAGTTTTGCGCGATGCGGCGGCCGAGCTGAATCCGGATTTCCGCGTATCATTGCGTCTCGAGCCTTTTAAAGTTGAACATGACGTGATCCTGTCAAATCTGGGCGACCATCTCGATCTCGAAGTGCCGTCATTGCTGGTGCGTGGTTATGATTTGCCTTATCATCACGACAAGTACCCCGATGTGATAGGCATCGCCGGCAGTGTGCATCATCTCAACATGGATCCGCAAGAAAAACAACTCATCCAGGAACATCAAAAACGCGGTATTGCCTCCCATCTCATCTATTCGCACGGCAATGGCTACAATTTTGAGCCGCTTCTCGGCCTGCCCTATCCTGGGATGATCTGGCAAAAGCTGCACGAAATGAAAAAAACCGGGGTGGAATATGCCGCCAATCTCGGCGGTTTCACGCCTTCGCGGCTGGCGCCTTATCACATCAACCAGGAAGTTTTTCGCGCATTCATGCTCGATCCCAATGCGCGCCTGGAAGAAGTGTTGCAACACAAAGCCGTGCAGTGGGTGGGTGAGCAAGCTGCAGCGCAACTCATTGCGCTTTGGCAGCAAACCGATGAGACGATTCAACATTTGCCGATTCTGTATTTGTTTTCCAATTTCGGCTTCGTCTGGTTGCGAATCTGGGTGCGGCCCATCGTTCCCGATTTGCTGGCGATTCCCGATGCGGAACGGCGCTATTACGAAGATTTCATGGTGAGCACGGCTAACAACACCAACTTGGTTGATCTGGGAAAAGATGTGCTCTTTGATCTGGTCACGCAAGAGTATGGCGAGAAATTTGTGCAGCGGGTTGACGAGCACGTAACCCCGCGGCTCGAAAGCGTGCTGCAACTCGCCAAGGCGCAAGCCCACAATCAACAGCTTACCGAGCAAGCGCGGCGCGTGTTTGTGGATCAATATGAACGCTTGCGCGGCCTGCGTTGCTGGATCGGCGTGCTGCGCAGCCTGTCGGCCTGGGTGGCGGGCGTACACGGCTATCTCGGGACTGACAATCAAGCCCAAAAGAAACGCTGGCGCGCGTATCTTGATGACATGATGACGCGCGATCTGCAAAACACCAAGGACTTGCTGGATTTGTGGAACACCAGTACGGTGAATTTCATGGTGGTTTCCAAAACCGGCGAGACGAGTTTTATTTATGGTGAAAATCTAGGCGAGCTTTTGCAGCGCAAAATCGAGTTGGTGGAAAAATATCGCCACGTCGAGCCGCGCATCGATATGAACATCATGTGGAAGGTTTGAGGTTTCTCAAACCTCGCTGCCGACATCAAAAAACATATCAGCAGTGCAATGGCGTCCGGCCCGCGTGCCAGACGCCATTGCAATAATCGTTTTGCATCGGGTATGTCCACTGTAATTCTGGCCCGCGTTCACAGAAGCAAAAAAAATTGTGGAAAACGGCGACGAAATCGCTTACCCTAACCCGAACAAGCCGGAACCATTTTTTTGCCACTGAGTCACGAATACCCTGAGTTTTTTTCTTGGCGCCTTCGTGATCAAAAAAATTGTTTTTTGCAAGCATGATAGATTCAAACGCACGAACAAACCGGCCGCGTGCTGGCCGAGAAAGCGGTGGCATTCGAAATCAAGGAGAAGAATTGATGATCGAAAAACCGTTGGTCGAATCCCAAGATCTGCTCAATCAACCCGGCGCGTTGCGCCAGCGCCTGGCGGAAGATGGTTATATTTTCCTGCGCGGTTTGTTGGATCGCGCGCGTCTGCAGGGCTTGCGCATGGAAATCCTGGAAATTTGCCAAAAACATGGTTGGCTGTTGCCGGGGACCAGGCTCGAGGAGGGCAAAGGTCGAGCCGATGCTTACTCCGGTTATTTCGAGTTCACGCCGGTCTATCGCGAGATGCAATACCTCGAAAATTTTCACGCCCTGGCGCACGATCCTCAAATTCTAAAAACGCTGGAAACCGCGCTGGGCGGGCCGGTGTTTCCGCATGCCCGCAACATCGCGCGCATCACCCTGCCCGGCTCGAGCAAAATGACAACGCCTTCACACCAGGATTATGTTTTCATTCAAGGAAGCCCGGAGGTTTACACCGTTTGGTTTCCGTTGAGCGATTGTCCGGTTGCGCTGGGAGGATTGGGCATTGCGCGGGGCTCACACCACGCGGGCATCTTTCCCACCAAAGAGGCGGAAGGCACGGGCGGCTTGTGCGCCGATGTTGACGAGAGCAAATACGAATGGCACAAAGGCGATTTTTTTCTGGGCGATGTGATCATGTTTCATTCGCTCACTGTCCATAAAGCTTATGACAATACCACGGCGGATTTACTGCGCCTTTCGTGCGATTTCCGCTATCAGCCCTTTAGCGCGCCGCAGGTGGTTTGGGATTCTTTCCGGCCGCACATGCAACACCACGGCTGGGAGAACATCTACAAAAATTGGAAACAAGATTCTTTAAGATTTTACTGGCATCAATACGCCTTGCAACTCGTGCCATGCGTGCATCCGGCGCAGGTCAAGCCCACGGTAAAAAGGGGTTGATCAAATAAAGAACGCCATTTAAATAACCTAGCCATATCCTGCAACCGCTAATTAACGCGAATGTACGCTAATCTATTTCTAATTCGCGTTTATTAGCGTTTATTCGCGGTTTGAGATATACGAAAGTTATTTAATTCTGATTCCTAAATCGCAAAATATAAATGCCCGCTCCTCATGCGGAAAAGCTGAAGCCGCTTCGGCGCTTCAACACAAGTCCACTCACCCGATTTTAACCATCGAGTCTTCATTTCCTATGACTACCCTTGAAAATCGCTGGAATGATTCTTCCTGCGCCGGTTTCACCGAAGAACAGTTGCTGCTTTATCGGTCCAATCTCCTCGGCTCCGATTTGCGCATCACGAATTATGGCGGCGGCAACACCTCCGCCAAGATTCATATGACAGATCCGCTTTCACAAAAAAAAGTTGACGTCTTGTGGGTAAAAGGATCGGGCGGTGATTTAGGCAGCATGAAGCTGGACGGTTTCGCAACGCTTTACATGGACAAATTGCATACGCTCAAATCACTTTACCGCGGCCTGGCCTACGAAGATGAAATGGTCGGATATCTGCCGCATTGTGCGTTCAATCTCAATCCGCGCGCAGCGAGCATCGATACGCCGTTGCATGCTTTCATCCCGCAACCTCATGTTGATCACACCCATCCGGATGCGATCATCGCGATTGCTGCTGCCAAGGACGGCGAACGCCTGACGCGCGAAATCTTTCACGGCGAACTGGGGTGGCTTCCCTGGCAACGGCCGGGCTTTGATTTGGGATTGAAACTCGAAGCCATGTGTCAGGCCAATCCCAAACTCAAAGGCATTCTGCTGGGCGGTCACGGCCTGTTCACCTGGGGCAAAACCGCGAAGGAATGTTATGAACAAACTCTGCGCGTCATCCAAACAGCCACGACCTATCTTGAGCAGCACAGCAAACGCGAAGTATTTGGCGGGCAAAAACACCAGTCGTTATCTGATGCCGCGCGTAAAGATTTTGCTATCGCTTTGATGCCGGCCCTGCGCGGCAAGTTGAGCGCAGCAAAACACAAGATCGGCCATTTCAATGACGCGCCCGAAGTGCTGGAGTTTGTGAACTCGACGCGCGCCCGCGAGCTGGCTGCGCTCGGCACTTCATGCCCGGATCATTTTCTGCGCACCAAGATCAGGCCATTGTTTGTAGATTTGAATCCGGCGGCAGATTCCCCCCTAAGCGTCATCAGCAAACTCGATGCAATGCTGCAAGAATACTGCGCGGGTTATCAAGCCTATTATGAACGCTGCCGCCGCGAAGATTCACCGGCCATGCGCGACCCTTTTCCGGTGGTGATTCTTCTGCCCGGCGTGGGCATGCTCACGTTTGCCTCAGATAAAGCAACGGCCCGCATCGCCGGCGAGTATTACGTCAACGCCATCAACGTGATGCGGGGCGCTACGGGCGTCAGTGATTATCTCAGTATTCCAGAACAGGAAGCATTCAACATCGAATACTGGCTACTCGAAGAAGCCAAACTGAAACGCCTTCCCAAACCCAAAAGTCTGGCGGGCCGGGTCGCGCTGGTCACCGGAGGAGCAGGCGGTATTGGCAAAGCCACGGCGCGCCGCTTCTTGCAGGAAAGTGCTTGTGTGGTTTTAATGGATATCGACGCGCATGCTCTTGAAGTTGCTGAAAAGGAATTGCAGAAAGAATTTGGCCGGGATGTGGTGCGAGCGGCCGTCAGCGACGTCACCGATGAGGCCTCGGTTGAACTTGCATTCCGCCGTGCGATACAAGAATACGGTGGATTGGATGTTTTAGTGTCAAACGCCGGCCTGGCTTCCGCCGCTGCTTTCGAAGAGACGACTCTGGCTCTGTGGCACAAAAATGTCAGCGTGTTGGCTACCGGCTACTTTCTCGTGTCGCGCGCAGCTTATCAAATCATGAAGACGCAGGGATTGGGCGGATCAATCGTGTTTGTGGGCAGTAAAAATGCGCTGGCAGCCTCTCCGAAAGCAGCGGCCTACAACACGGCGAAAGCGGCAGAACTGCATTTGGCGCGCTGCATCGCGCTCGAAGGCGCTGATTATGGCATCCGCGCCAACGTGGTGAATCCCGATGCGGTTTTGCGCGGCTCAAAGATTTGGTCCGGTCAATGGCGGCAGGAACGCGCACAAGCTTATAATCTCTCCACCGATGAGCTGGAAGAATTCTATCGCAAACGCAGCATGCTCAAGCGCAATGTCTTTCCGGAAGACATTGCCGAGGCGATTTACTTTTTTGCCTCGGAGCTTTCGGCAAAATCCACGGGCAATCTCCTTAACGTCGATGCCGGCCACGCGGGTGCATTCACGCGTTGATCAAGAATAAAGACCGATAGTGGCGCGACACCATAATTGATCGGGAACGCCATGTCAACTTCACAATATCTCGCTTTTGATATTGGCGCGGAAAGCGGCCGAGCAATACTGGGCGCGCTCGCGGATGGGCAATTGACCATTCAACAGATCAGCCGCTTTGCCAACGGCACGCTGGAGGTGAATGGCCATTTACACTGGAACATATACCGGCTATTTGAAGAGATCAAAAATGCATTGCAAGCGTGCGCTGCCCAACACACGGACAAACCCGCCAGCATCGCGATTGACACCTGGGCCGTGGATTTCGGCTTGGTCGGCCGCGAGGGCGACATTTTGGGATTGCCTTTTGCGTATCGCGACCATCGCACCGCCGGTATGATGGAGGAAATGTTCAAGATGGTGCCGCAGGAGCGGCTGTATCAACTCACCGGGATTCAGATGCTCCCGTTCAACACCATCTTTCAATTGCTGGCCATGGCCCGCAACCGTTCCTCGCTGCTGCAAATCGCCCAGCATTTGCTTTTCATCCCCGATCTCTTGAGCTATCTTCTTACCGGTGAAAAAAAATCCGAGTTCACACTTGCCACCACCTCGCAATTGTATAATCCCTTGAAGCACGATTGGGAGAAAGAATTGCTCAAGGCCATCGGCGTTTCGCGGGCCCTCATGCCGGAAGTTGTTGCGCCTGCCACCAGGCTTGGCGTCCTGCTTCCTGTTATTGTCCGCGAAACCGGCATGCAGCAAGTGCCTGTGGTTGCCTGCGCCAGTCACGATACTGGTTCTGCCGTGGCAGCAGTTCCGGCGCAGGGTCAGGATTGGGCATACCTCAGCTCAGGAACTTGGTCTCTCATGGGTGTAGAAGTTCATGCACCCGTAATCACGGCGCAAACACAACAACTCAACTTTACGAACGAAGGCGGAGTTTCTGGTACGTTTCGTTTGCTCAAGAACATCATGGGGCTGTGGCTGGTACAACAATGCCGCCGGGCGTGGCTAGCGCAACGTCAATACACTTACGAGGAACTCATGCAATTGGCAGCCAGCGCTGCGCCGGGCAAGGCGTGGATTGATCCCGACAGCCCGGAGTTTCTCAATCCGCCGGATATGCCTGCAGCAGTACAGGCCTACTGCCTGCGCACCGGGCAAGCAGTTCCGCAATCTCACGCTCAGATCATTCGATGTGTTTATGAAAGTCTTGCGCTCAAATACCGCCTGGTTTTGGAGCAACTGAAACAAGTTCACCCACAAAAGATAAGCCGGCTGCACATTGTCGGTGGAGGCGCAAACAACACTTTGCTGTGCCAATGGACTGCCAACGCCACCGGTTTGCCGGTGTTCGCCGGACCAACCGAGGCTACTGCCATTGGCAATATCATGGTGCAGGCTCTGGCCTCCGGGCAAGTGCAATCTCTGGCGGAGATTCGCGGCGTCGTGGCAACTTCCTTTCCGCCCGTACATTTCGAGCCACAGGAGCAAGAAGCCTGGAACGAGGCGTTTGTGCGATTTCACAAACTGGTGCAATGAGAAATGTGAAGCATTCAGCGTTAACGCAGAACCACGCTTTATGAACAGGAACTGGAGCATGAACACCTCTGCAAATCAGTCGGCTTATAAACTGGCGCAGGAAAAATATGCCGCTCTCGGCGTCGATACGGAAGCCGCGATGCAAACCCTGCAAAACATTTCGATTTCGCTGCAATGCTGGCAGGGCGATGATGTCGGCGGGTTTGAGAAGCCGGAGGCGGCACTCTCCGGCGGCGGAATTTTAGCCACGGGCAACTATCCCGGCAAGGCACGCACGGTAGCTGAGTTGCGCATGGATGCGGAGAAAGCGTTCGCTTTGATACCGGGGCGGCATCGCTTCAACCTGCATGCGATGTACGGTGAATTCGGCGGGAAAAAAGTTGAGCGCGATCAAATCCGGCCGGAGCATTTCAAGGGTTGGATGGAATGGGCCAAACAGCAAAATCTCAAACTTGATTTCAACGCCACGTGTTTTTCACATCCCAAAGCCGAGTCGGGATTCACCTTGAGCCATCGCGACAAGGCGATTCGCGAATTTTGGATGGCGCATGTGCAGCGCTGCCGCGAAATCAGCGCGGTTATGGGCCGCGAATTGGGCGGCGCTTGCCTTCACAATCTCTGGATACCCGACGGCTACAAAGATATTCCTGCAGACCGCTGGCGGCCGCGGTTTCGTTTGCGTGAAGCTTTGGATGAAATCTTCAATGTGTCATACCCGTCCAGCGCAATGAAAGACGCAGTTGAAAGCAAACTTTTCGGCATTGGCAGTGAGGCCTATGTGGTCGGCTCGCATGAATTCTATCTCGGCTATGCCCTCACTCGGGGAAAAATCATTTGCCTGGACATGGGGCATTTTCATCCCACCGAATCCGTTGCCGACAAACTGTCCGCGATTCTGCAATTCTCCCCGGAGCTCTTGCTGCACCTCAGCCGCGGTGTGCGCTGGGATAGCGATCATGTCGTCACGCTCAATGACGAGGTGCGCGCCGTGACCGCAGAAATCGTGCATAGCGGCATGATCGATCGCATTCATATCGCGCTTGATTTTTTTGACGCCAGCATTCACCGCGTGGGCGCATGGGTTATCGGTACTCGCGCCGTTATCAAAGCCTTGTTGCTCGCGCTCGTGGAACCGGCAGATAAACTGGCGGAATATGAACATGCCGGAGATTACAGCAGCCGGCTTGCTTTGCTCGAAGAAATCAAAACTCTGCCTTTCGGCGCTGTTTGGGATCAATATTGTGAGCGCATGAATGTGCCGGTGGGTATGGCCTGGCTATCAGAAATGAAATCGTATGAAGCGAAGGTGACGAGCAAACGCATGTGATCAAGCGGCGCGCAGCAGCGCCAGCATGATTTCTGCCGCTTTTTCGATGTCACGCACCGCAATGCACTCTGCTGCCGTATGAGCCTTTTCAATGTCCCCCGGCCCAAAAACAATCGTGGGAATTCCTGCCGCATTTAGAATCGAGGCATCTGTCGCGTAGTGTGCCGTTTTAAGCGCAGGCGTCCACCCGGCTGCTTGGCAGGCAGACAAAAGCTCGCAGCAGGCCAGACTGTTCTTGTCGTTGTAAACACCCGGGGCTTCGAGATACGGCGGATCGAGGCGATATTCAGCAATTTCCTGCAATTCTTGTTCAATGGCTGTCCGGATAGAATCATAATTATCGCCCGGCAGCAGGCGATGGTCAATCTCAATCGTGCAGGATGACGGCACGGTATTGACGGTTTCGCCTCCCCAAATTCTTCCAATATTCATAGTGGCGGGACCCAGCTCGGCATGATTTTTTTCAACCAAGCGTTGCGCATACGCTTCCAACCGCTTGATCACTTCTCCCATTTTGTAAATTGCGTTTTCACCCAGCCACGGCAACGCCGCATGCGCGCTTTTACCGGGCGTCGATAATAGAAATCGGCAAACGCCCTTGTGCGCGTGAATGATGTTCAACGAGGTTGGCTCACCCGCAAGGGCAAACGTCGCATTGAGATTCATCTGCGCCAATTGTCGCGCGCCGCCGAACAAATATTCCTCGTCATGGACGGCGGCGAGTAGCAAATTGCGTTTCCAGGAATATCCCTGCTTCAGCATCTGTTCGACGGCATACAAATAAACCGCCAGCGCCGATTTCGTGTCACACGAACCGCGGCCAAACAGCAATCCATTTTCTATTTTGGGATCAAACGGGGAAATGCTCATGTTTTCGTGCGAAACCGTGTCCATATGCGCCTCCAACAGCACGGTCTCTGCTTTGCCGGCATCGATTATGGCAATCACATTCGGGTGATTCGGATCAACGGACTCAATACGAACATCAACTGCCAGAGCATGCAAAAAGGTGTGAATAAACGCAGCGATTTGTTTTTCAGAATAGATTTCTCCTGAAACATTTTTCCCCATGGGGTTCACGGAAGGGATGGCAATCAATTCTCTGGCAAGCGCAACGGCGCGATGCATGTGACATACTCCCAAGCCTATCAAAAATTCAAAAACCTCGCGAGTTTAATCAATTACACAAAACTTACTCATGATAGTTGAAGCGAGCGCTGAATCCCCAGCTCCAATCCCCGTAATTCTGCCAGTCCTCGCATTCTGCCAAACAAGGAATACCCCGGATAGATATTTTTCCGAGGTTGATCGGGCAGCATGAGATGGCCATGATCCGGCCGCATGGGCATACGGTGGTCTTTTCTTCCCGCCTCGATACGGCGTTTTTGCTCGAGCAAGAGCGCCCGCATCACGCCGAACATATCCACGTTGCCCTCCAGATGATTGTCTTCAATAAAGTCGCCTTCTGGATTGCACGAGACATTTCGGAGATGAATGAAATTGATCCTATTTGCAAAATTTTCTGCCATCTCAACAAGATTATTGTCAAAGCCTGCGCCCAGCGAGCCGGTGCAAAACGTCAATCCATTCGCGTGTGAATCACAGGCCTGCAAAACCTGTTCGATATCTGCATTGTTGCGCACCACTCGGGGCAAACCTAACAGCGGCCAGGGCGGATCATCGGGGTGGATGGCCAGCAGCACGCCCGCCTCCTCGGCAACCGGCGCGATTTCTTTGATGAACGCGATCAAGTTTTCGCGCAACTCACCCTCTCCGATTTCTTCGTAGCCACGCACAGCCGTTCGCAGTTCTTCCAATGTGTAGGTTTCCAGCGAACCGGGAAGCCCCAGCAGCACGGTTTGTTTGAGTTTCTCTTTTTGACTCTCACTCAAGCCGGAGAAATATTGCCGTGCTTGCCGAATTTGAACAGTGCTATAACTGTGTTCTGCCTGCGGCCGCTGCAGGATGAAGAGATCAAACGCGGCAAACGCCTTTGTTTCAAATTTCGTGGTGATCGAGCCGTCTTTGAATTCCACTTGAAGATCGGTGCGCGACCAGTCGAGAATCGGCATGAAGTTATAGCACACAATGTCAATGCCGCATTTTCCCAGATTTCGTATCGACAGAGCATAATTCTCCAGACCGCGCCGATAGTTGTCTTTTCTCTTTTTTATATCTTCATGAACCGGAACACTCTCAGCCGCGGACCAGGTCAGTCCTTCCGAGGCAATGATCGCTTTCCGCTTTAGAATTTCTTCGACTGGCCAGACTTCGCCAACGGGAATCTGATGCAATGCCGTGACAATGCCGGTGGCGCCGGTTTGTTTGATCTCCTTGAGAGAGATGGGATCGGCCGGGCCAAACCACCGCCACGTTTGTTCAAGCGCCATGAGTCACAATCCTGAAGTGTCGAAGTTCATGGTGGAATCGTATACCACGCCATCGAACACGACATATTTGGGTCTTCGCAAATTTGAAATGCCGTTCAGCGGCGAATGCATTGTGAGAATAAAGCGGCTGCGAAATCCCGGTTTGATTTGGCCAAACCTTTCTTTGTAGCCCAGCCGCTGCGCACTGGTTCCGGTTGCAGCATTGATCACAGATATTGCCGAAAGTCCCGCATGTTCCAGCAATTCCAATTCTTCCAAAAGACCAAAACCGTGAGCGACACCGTAGGAGCCGGCATCGCTGCCGGCAATGATCGGCACACCCATTTCATGCGCCTTTTGCAGGCTCGCCGTATGTTGTTCGAGAATCCTGTGCAGATTTGAAACGACTCTTTCATCCCAACCCAGGCGCGCGGCATATTCGGTCAGCTTTTGCACCGGCGCAATGGTCGGCACCCAAGCGATTCGCCGATCGCGCATTCTCGCCAATTGGTCTGTACGAATAAAGAATCCATGTTCGACCGAATCGACTCCACCGGAAATGACACACTCGATGCCGTCATCGCCGGAGGCATGCGCAAAAGTCTGTTTGCCGAGTTCTTGTGCCGCGCGCACCAGCTCTGTTACTTCGTCGGTGGTCATTTGCGGCTCTTTATTAACTCGACCTTCTTTGAAATCTATGATGTCGGTAGCGATTAACTTAATCCGATGAGCGCCCGCATGAATCCTGGAATGCACGCATGCTTTGAGAGAAGGGTAATTTTCAAGAGGCTCCGCCATAAAGCTGCCGTATCGACCCTGGCGGTGTATCGCCGCGCCCGGACTGTCGACATAGGGCATCACCGGTTTGTCTTCGTGCGCATAAAGCTTGCCGAGCGCCAACCCGACACCGTGTCTGTCGCCCGCATCGCGAACCGCGATGATGCCGAGCCGAACAAGCTTCTCTAAGCGCGCGCGTGCCGCCCTCAATAATTCTTGGGAAGTTTGTTTGAGGTGAGCGCTGCGTTTTGCCAGATCCAACTCCGAGCCTTCCAGAAACAAATGCGCATGCGCTTCGATCAAGCCGGGCAAAAGAACATATTCGTGCAACACCGCATCCGGTCGAACTTGGCCGGGATTCAACAAATCGGCAGGCGGCAAATCGCCCAGGTATCGTATCGACTGTGCATCATAAACCAAATGAACATCTTTCAAAGGCTTCGTGCTGACACCATCGATCAGCGTACCGACACGCAGCCAGATACAGCGTTTGTTGGAAGCTTCTGGAATGATCATTTTCTTGCGGCAGTAGAGGCTTTCGGCAGGATGACTATCTCTTTGAATTTGGCGCTAACTGGCTGCAGCCATGAGAAGCCTTTTTCAAATATTATCATTCTGCCTCTCAATTGTTCCGTCAATCAAGATTCTCCGGGGCAATCATCCGCGGGCGCAGCATTTTTGCACAACTCCATCACGGCCTCGGCCTGGCGAAATCCCGCGGTTTCCTGGCTCTCCCCCTCTCCCGGCCTGCCTTGCTCCAGGGCGTGGCGAAGCTGCTGCACAATCGGGTGGTCTGCGGGCAATGGTACCGGTGATTTTTCCGGATTGGCAATTGCGAAATCCAATCCGGCCCCAACCGCCAGAGTCAAATAGGCTCGTTCCAAATTTTCGCGAATGTACTTGGGCGTGCCCCAGGCAAAATTCGACAAGCCCACGGTGAGATGTACACCACGCAAATCGGGATCTTGCCGGATAAGGCGCATGGCATCCAAGCCGATGTTCACCAGGCCGTAGGTATCGGCGCCAACCGGCGCGAGTCCCGGATCGATGATGATCTTGTCGTTGCTGCGGTTCGCTTTGGTCGCCAACAACTCAACGAAATGTTTAGCAGCAGCGTGAACATCGTTGGGGTGCAGACATTGCTCCGTACCATCGTCGCCAAATTTTTCAGAAGCCATGACAATGACGAGGGTATCGTATTCCGCGACCAACTCGATCATTTCTTCCAAACGTTCACGCGAGGCAGCAAGAGAATTCAGGATGGGCGCACCTTTGCTGCGATCATAATATTTCAGCGCGACTTTGTGATACTCCACCGAGGGGTTGTCGATGCAAAGCGGCAGGGGCGTCGCCTCTTGAATCGCAGGAATAACTTCCGGCAGAAAACTCAGCATGTCGGCCAACTTTACCTGAACCTGGCGCGTGGCATCGATATTCAAATCCAAATAATCCGCGCCCAGGTTTGCCTGCAATCGCGCGAGCTGTTGATAGCCCGCCACATTTCGTTCCGCGAATGCATTGCGCGCCCGGGCATAGGCATTGTTGATCAAATCGCCGATGAGGCGCAGCTTTGTTTCAGCCATTTTGCTTTCCTTTTGAGATGCTGCATTTCAGTTGCGTGAGCGGCTGCTTAACTCCTGCGGGGTTGAGTTATGGCGTGAGTTGCAGTTCATGCTCTTCAGCGTTCCGTTTCTTCACTTCAGATGTGCAGATCTGATCGACCGTTTTGGCCGCGTGATCGCGTCCCAGCCAATTGTTCGCCCAGGAAGAAGTCCCCCGCAGCGCCTGATCCTGCAACACAGGAACGTGGCGCAACAACTCCAGCTCCTTGGCATCATGTTTAAGGCGCTCATACGCGCGCAGCCAAATACAATCGCCAAAGCCATCGACCTCACAAAGCCCGTCTTTCGTTCCGCCGCACGGACCATTGCGCTGATTCTTGGCACATTGCGACTCGGGGCACAAGTACGCGATTTCCGGCAAAGAACAGTCGCCGCAATCCCGGCAATCGAACAGAACCATTTTGCTCCAGCGCTCCGTAAGGCGCATCCAGCCAGGTCCCTGGCTGGGATCGTGTGCATGTTGGCACAACCTCCTGCCCAATTTTGCAAAAGCGCCATCCGACGCAAACATAAGCTCATGTGTCATTTTGGATAAATGATACACCAGGCCAACATGCTTGGACTTTTTCTTCTCAGAAGCCGGACTCCGAACTGAAGAATCTGCCAATCCGGTTTCAGAATTTTCCAAGTAGTAGAAAAACTCTCCCGGCCGCGAGTATCTGATTTCACGCGCAAATTGCTTCCAATCATCACGAGAAAACGAACGTTCGATTTCCAAAATTCTTTCAATCGCGGCAAAATCATAAATGCCGCCCAGATAGGCGCCGCGATATCCTAAGCCGCGATAGATAGCAATCTGTTTGGCCGCAAATTCGTAAAAGAATGCCCGGCCCTCGTCAGCGGATTGTCGCTGCTTCAAACAAAGCGCCAGCAGCGGCGGCGTCACCACAATGCCGGGGATTTTCCGATCATGAAAGATTTGGGCGACTCTGGGATTCAATACGTAGACATTCCCGATCAAGGGAACATGCTTCATCGCGTGCTGATCCATGTAAATCCGCAATTCATGAATCTTGCGGGAATCGAAGCCGACTTGATTGATGATGAATTGCGCGCCGCATTCGATTTTTTTTTGCAGTTTGAGGTATTGCGGCACAACTTCGCCTTCGCGCATTTTGAAATTGCTCGTTACCGCGCCAATCAAGAATTGGGTTTCGCCAAGACGCTCGGTGTTGTTCTGAGCGCCGTTCTTGCGATATTCGAAGCCGTGATTCATCTTGTTCAGCATGGCGATCAAGCTAATGGAATCGAGGTCGAAAACCGGCTTTGCCATGCCCCCACCGCCGGCAACCGGATAGTCGCCGGTCATGGCCAAAATATTATGAAAACCCTCACTGCTCAAAACCCAGGCTTCACTTTCAAGCCCGTTGCGGTTGAGATCCTTGCACGTCATGTGAATGACAACTTCTTTGCCCGCATACAAAATGGGTTTGCCCAGCGCGTGCGGCGCCAGCTTGGGATTGCCGCCGGCATTGTCCGTAATCGAAATCCAATCGACGGCCGGGCACGCCACCAAATCGTTGGCAAAATCACGCGCTTTCACCGCGCTTTTCTCCGTCATCGAGCCGCGAATGGACAACAGTTCGACGCCCAGGAGAAAATCTTTGGTCTGAAAGAGTTTTTCGCGAAGAGTCTTTTGCACATAAACACCAAAGTATTGCTTCCTAACACAGAAGCAGATCAAGCAATCACCGTCAGTCACACCAACCCGGTAAAACTACAAAGGAAAAATCATCCGTTTTAGTACATGATTACCTTGAAAGTCTTATCCATCTTTGAATGTCATCCAGCAAGGATTTTGTGAAGTTGCGGGCAGATTGCCAAGTACTTCACAAGATCCCGCCGGGCAGGATGAGATTTCGTCTGTGTTCTTGCATAAGAATTTCTTCTGGTCGAGTGCCCTATCAGTCTCCGGCAGAGGCCTCCAATTCCTTTCTTATGGCACTGGCGACTTCCTCCGGCGCGCCCTCACGCTCCATGATCTCGCTCCAACGCCATTGTTGGAGATAATCATCAGTCTCGACGAGGCCCTGGGCTTGGGCTTCCTGGTCGATGCGACCCGTGAAGCGGGGCGGCATTTCGATTTTGACCTCATCAAAATCATCCCAGGCTTTTACCTGCGAGGGGATATCTTGCCAAAAGAGTATCTGGTAAAACGCCATGATCGGGCCTCAATACAAAAATCAGTTTGAAATTGGCAGGATGATTCAACGGCAGAGTAAATTTTCCAATTTTGCATTCTTCACAAAAATCATTCTGCCGGATAATGATTCTCTGCCATGAGTTTTTGTCGAATGCGCTATCCCTTCCCAACCAATTTCAGGAATAGATCGACGGCGCTGGAAGCGTCCGCGCCATATCCGTCGGCGCCGATTTCGTCGGCGAACATCTGACTGATGGGCGCGCCGCCGACCGCCATTTTGATATGGCCTAGTCCTTTTTCCTCAAATCCATCAATGACAGTCTTCATGTATGTCATGGTGGTGGTGAGCAGCGCGCTCATGCCGATGATATCCGGCTTGTGTTGCTCGGCCGCGGCAAAAAATTTCTCGACACTCTGATCCACACCAATGTCGTGAACTTTGAATCCGGCGCCCTCGGCCATCATGCACACCAGATTCTTTCCGATGTCGTGCAGATCGCCGCGCACGGTTCCCATCACGATCACGCCGGGCGGCTGAACATTCGAATCATGCGCCGACAGTAGCGGTTTGAGCACCGCCATGCCGGCCTTCATGGCGCGTGCGGCAATCAGCACTTCGGGAACATAAAGAATGTTATGTTTGAAGTCTTCGCCGACCACGCTCATACCGGCAATTAATCCTTCGTTCAAAATTTCTTGAACGCTGCGTCCTTCGGCGAGCGCGTCCTTGGTCATTTGCTCGACTTCTTTAGCTTTGCCTTCGTAAAGGCATTGGTTCATCAAGGCATAATCAGGCATATGTCGCTTTCTCCGCAAGATGAATGTGTCAAACCAGGCCAGAATTTCTTTGCGTTTTCTCCGCTTTTTCTTGGCGTTTCCCGCCTGCCCGGCGGCGGGCGCCATTCTCTTCTGACATCATCATTTCCACCTCCTCATCGCCGTTACACGGCAAATCCGGGCTGCTTCTATCGGTTGGAATTGAACTCTGCTAAAGCCTCTTGCATGGCCAAAATGTTGGCGCGCGGCATGCCCGGGCTCACGCCTCCACCGACGGAGAGAATGATTCCTTCGCCACCGCTTTTTTCCAAAACTTCCAATGTAGCTGCGCGCACCTCCTCCGGAGTGCCGCGTACTCCAATTTCCAAAGGATTGACGTTGCCCATGAGGCACATGCGGTCGCCGACGCGTGCTTTCACTTCAGCAATGTCGGTTTGCTTGCCCCAATTCAAAACATTGAAGCCGCAGTCCGGCAAATGATCCAAACACGCGGCGATTTCGGCATCATTGTGATAGAGCTTGACCCAATCTTTGGGAAAGGCATCACAGATTCTCTTCAAATAAGGATGAGCAAATTCCATGTAATGTTCTTCATTGATGAAGCCTACAATGTCGTCCAGAATGAAAATGCCTTCCACCGAATCGCCCATGATTTTCACCTGCGCCTTCAACCAGTCGATGATGAGATTGGTGCAGCGATCGATCAGTTTGTGCGCCCATTCGGGTTTTTCCACAATGTCAATCATGAACTCTGTGGTACTGCGCACAAATCCGGCGGTGCACAGCGGACCGCGCGAGGTGACCATCGGCAGGATCTCGCCTTGTTCCAGAATGCGCTGTTTCTGCATTTTGATGCGGTGTAGCGTCATTGCCATGAAAGCGTCGCACTCCACTTCATATTCCGGGAAGTTGTCGATATCCTCGATGTGATAAAGTGTATGATATTCGCTGGGAGTGTTGTTCTGCCAAAATTTGATCTTCGCTCCCAAAGCCGAAGGCTCCGCCGCCATGCCGTATTCCATCCACCAGGAGGGAACAAAGATGATATCCGGGTATTCCTCATGGATCTTCAAATTGGACTGGAACCATAGCTCGGGATCGAGATAATAATCCATGTGATGCAAGCCCAAATAACCGGGTATCCACGGGCTGTCAATAATCAGCGCCATGGGCACCTGCTCCAATTTTTCCAGACGGGCTGCCTTCTTGAAGATCTCCCATTGTGCTGGCTTCATGTTTTATTTCCTCTCAGAAATGCGTTTGGGGGTCAAGGCAATTGTTTTAGAAATCCTGAAATAAATATCTCGGTGTCCGTGATGCTCATTTCAACTCCCGCCGCTTTCGCCGCCTCCTGCAACGCTGCTTGCAGCATCACGACTGGGTCTTTGCCGACCTCCAGCCTTCGCATCAAGCCCTCGCCTTTTATCGTGCCGGCAGCCAGGGTGATCTTCAGACCTTTACGTTTGCAGGACACGCGGGTGCCGTCCGCAAGCGTCGTGTTCATGGGTTTGATGAAGGCATCGATGTAATGCACGCCAATGCCGGATTTGTCGTTGACTTCCGGCAACAATTTCTCTTTTGCCGCTTGATTGAGATCACAAAGTTTCGTCATGACTGAGGCTCCAAGATTTGTCTTATTCCGTTTGTCGAATTATCAAGAGAAACAAAAGGCAACTCCATCAGCCTTTTGAACCGCTGATGGGAGCGGGTTGGCTACGTTCAATGCGCGTTCACGCGTGGTTTAAGAATTGAATAATGCGAATGACCAGTCGAAATAGGCGAGAGCCGAAAGCCATTCATCAAAATGATTTGGGACAAAATCATTCAAAAGCTTTTACTCATTTTGACCATAATGATCTTGACTCTATCTCTTCTGCTGGTCATGCACATTAATCATCTAATCGGTCGCGCAAAAAATAAATTACCATTTGACGTAGTCCAGGCCATTTGCTGGCCGCTGTTGTAACCAGTAAATCCGGCATCACAACAGTGCCCCGTAAAGGGGGCAGGGCTACAACAAAATTCCAAGTTGATTTTGCGCACTTCCTAAACAGCATTCCTTCTCTTTTCATTCTGCACCAATGCGTAGTGAAGCACTTCCAGCACCAGTCCCCACTTGTGCTCACGGCTTACTGCGTCGCAAAAGCATCCCGACGGGCTGAACTGCCGATTCCAATTCAACACCTCATTGAGTGAGCAGCCCAGCAGCGGCTTTTCACCGGCAATGTCCCGTGCAAGCTTCTCACCGTTGCGGATATATTCACACATGTAGGCATGGCCGGCATCACCCGGCGCCGGCGCACAACTCATCTCGATGATTTTGTAACCCTCTGTTGCTGAGGCCAGCTTGAGATGATAGTCATACTCCAGTGGCCGCCCTAAATTCGAACAAGTGGTGCCCGCATAGCGGAATCGCGCCTGCACCGAACGGTCCGCAAGAACTTTTAGGTGCAGCCGTTCCTGCGACCACTTTTGCAGAGCGCGGACGCTGATGGAGTATTTCCCATGGTGATCAAGGATCGATTTGCTCTGGGCCGCACCGTTGGAGATTCGATCAACACGCGCCTGCAATTGGCTTACTTCTTCCATGAGTTTGCGCGCACGGCCATACGGCAGGCGGCGATACCGGCACGACGGCATGGAACAGCTTTCACACGGCACCAATTCCCGGAGGCGTCGAACTTGATTGACATGCTGTGTGATGCCAAATACGGCAAGCAGGGATTTCTTGGGCCACAACATGCCGGTTTCGAGAACATGAATTTCCTCCCGAAAGTTTTTTTGACAAATCAAGTTCAAGAGCTTGTTCTGATCTTCAATCTCCCACCCCGAATAACCCGGACTGTAATGGGGCAGAATCGCATGGCCTTGTTGCTCCGCCCAAGCGCATAACCGCGCGCCTGCGTTCGTAATCAAATGTTCAACGACTGCAGAGCCGTAGATTTCCAAAAAGAAGTACTCATCCGGTTTTTCTTCCAGCCAAAGCTGGCGCGCCTTTTCTTCGCATTCCCTGCCGGCACTCACCGCCACCACGACCGCCGCGTGCGCTTGCGCCCTGAGCAATTGTGCATGTAACTTTTTCGAGGAGAACTCCACGCCGGCGATCATGAGCTTTCCGTCGAGCAGATCAAGGCGATTGATTTGCCGGGCATAGATCCACGGTTTGCCATTCTCGATGTACCACCGTCTTGCCCAGTCAGCCAGCTCGCGTGCGCGGCCGGTGAGATCAAACTCTACAGGATAACCCAAAAGACGTTTGTATTCAGTTTCCTGAACATTTGTCTCGGGTTGTGTGTCGTAAAATTCAAGCATGCGTTTTTAAGGCGTCAGTTCCTGGGAACAACCAATCTGTCATGATGATACTGGCCCGGCAAAACCGGGTATCGTGCGGAATTGAAACAAGATTCCGCCATGATGAGATGATATCTTCATCAACCGCTGATGCAACAATCCATACTTATCCTGACGATACAAGCGGATGGAATTGGCAACCTTCCACAAAGTAGTCGAAAAATCCATGGTGCGTCTCCAGGCGGCAATGCCTGATTTTATTCACCAAATTCTCCAACTCGTCACGTTTTGTTTGCGAGAGCAGCGCAGTGCAGGCGCCCTCGATCGCGGCATTGCCGACTTGCAGGATTTTGGCATTGTCGATATTGGGAATCAGGCCAATCCGTTTGGCAGCCTCGACATTCAAATGGCGGCCAAATCCTCCCGCCAAATAAAAAACATCCAAATCTTCAAATCCAATCCCATACTCGTCAAACACAATTTGCAAGCCCGCAACATTGGCGCCCTTGGCCTGAGCCAATTCGTTGATGTCGCTTTCGTTCAAATAAATTGGGCGAGCGCCGTTCTCCAGCAAGACAAAGCGCTTGTCACCCTGCTCGAATCTTCCGAGAGTATTGATGCGCCCGGTTCTAAGCAGCTCGCTCAACAAATCGATCAGTCCAGAGCCGCAGATCCCTTCCGGCTCACTGCCATCGATGACGCTGAAATCGCCTTTTCCCTCGTCGTTAATTCTCACTCTTTCAATGGCGCCCGGCAATCCCGGCATGCCGCAGGAGATGTTACCGCCTTCGAATGCCGGTCCGGCGGGACAAGAGGCCGCGAGAATTCTATCCTTGTTGCCGACAATCAACTCAGTATTGGTGCCGATGTCCATGATCGCGACCAAACGCTCTTCATTCGCAATATCCACAGCGAGCATGCAAGCGGCGGCGTCCGCGCCCACGTGACCGCTGATGATGGGCAGGCCATAAGCGCGCGCTTTGGGATTCAGCCGCAAGAGCAGGCGTCTCGCTGGTGCAGTGACACTCGTCGCGGTCCGCTGGCCGCCTGCCCTTTCCAACTCAGTGATAGATTGGTAAGGACTTTGTCCGATGGAATACACATTGAGCCGAAAGAACAAATCGCGCATGGTGGAATTTCCCGCAACGACAACTTCGTAGATCGAGGCCGGGTCCACCGGAAACTCTTCAATAGCATGATTCAAATAGCGCGCGAGCGTGCGTTGCAGCAGCTTGCCGCGGTGCGTGGAGTCATAATGGATGCGTGACATCACTTCGGCGCCGCCGAATCGTTGCGGGTTTTCGAAAGCCGCATCCGCGATGATTTCTCCAGTTTCCAAATTCAAAAGGCGAATGACGACAGTCGTCGTTCCCAGATCCACAGCCAGCCCGTGAATGGGACCCAATCTGCGATCGATTTCTTCGCCATCCAGCAGAATCCGCTCGCCATCGCGCGTTACTGCAGGATCGATCTGCAGGTTTTCATGAGCCACCGGAAGCCGCAACGCGCGTTTTTCGATGCGCATGTCGCCGCGCCGCAATGTATGGCATCGTACCACGCCGGTGTCTGTGACAATGCGCGTGCGGCAGGAAAGCCGGAAGTTCTCGCGCAAGTGTTCTTCCTGCGTCACCGGTGCGGAAAGGCATTCCACGCCCGCAACGATTTCAACCAGGCATTCCTTGCACTTTCCCTGCTTGAAGCACGAAGTCGGCACGCGAATGCCCAAAGACTCGGCATATTCGAAAAGCGAAGAGCCGGGCGCGACGCTGGCATGTTCATTATTGAAGTGTAGCTCAACGCTCATGGTTTTCAAAATCCAATGGAATTGCCGCCGTCAACCGGAAGCACGACGCCGGTGATATATTTCGCCTGTGCTGATGCCAGAAACAGCGCTGCATTGGCCACATCCGAGGGTTCGCCGAATTTTCCCATGGGCGTGCGCGCCAGCGCTCTCGCTTTTCTCTCCGGATCGTTTTCAAAAGCTTGCGCAGACATCGCCGTGGCAATAAAACCCGGGGCGATGCAATTGATGCGAATGCCATGCGGCGCCCACTCCACTGCCAGCACGCGCGTCATGCCCTCGACCGCAGATTTCGAAGCGGCATAACCGACAACTTTGGGAACACCATAGTGCGTGGCCATCGAGCTGATCATGATGATGTTGCCACCCCGGCCCACCATGGTCTGCGCGATCTCTCGCGTAAGCGCGAAGACCGCGGTCTGGTTGGTGTGCACAATTGCCTGATACTCTTGATTGGAAACCGTCAGCGCCTCTTTCTTCAAATTGATGCCCGCGTTGTTTACCAGCACCTCGATCGCACCAACGGCATTCTGGATCTGCGCCAGCAATTCCGGATAGCGATCTATCTCGTTCAAATCAAATGCAATGGCACGCGCATTCTCGCCCAACTCACTTTGAGCACGCGCGAGCTTTTCCGCATCTCTGCCGACGATAACAACTTTCGACTGATTCGCGATAAACGCCTTGGCGATGGCATAGCCGAGTCCACTTGCGCCGCCGGTAACCAGAACATGCTTGCCAATGAGATCATCATACATGACTGCCATACGTTTAAGAACTCCTTTGATTGATTCTTCCTATCACTTGAATTAACTGATCTTCCTGGCTGACGCGGCCACTCTATTGCATTCAGATGTCGAAAACCTTGTCCATTTCTTCTGTATGTCGTCCCGCCCGGCAGGATCTTGTGAAATTTTAAGTGCAGCACCAAGTACTTCAAAAGATCCCTACGTGATGACAAAACAAAGTACTTGTGCAAATAAGGCTGTCAGCGTACTAGTCGGGTGCTCCAACCTTTCGCGCAAAGACTTCTCCTCCAAATTGCGCCAGTTGAAAACCGGTAACCCTTCCCTGCTCATCCTTCTTGAAACGGGCGAATAGATACTGGCCCGGAACATAGAAATCTTGTTCGGTCTCAGCATGCAATACAAGTTTTGTATTGTACGGGCCCTGCGCGATAAGATGATCATTTTCCACTGAAATCAAAACTTTAGTTTCAGGATTAGGCTCAAAGGTGCCAACGTATTGCGCCAAGATTGCTGCTGCAAGTTTTAATGACGGCCGCGCGAACACAAACTGCAAGCCTCTGGTGTAGCCTTCGGCTTTTGTGCCGGAATGGCCGGTGTTTTCCAGCACCCGGGTTTGCAGCGCAAGGCCATCATAATTCCGCGCTTTCAACTGATCCGCAAATTTCTGAAAACCGGCAACGTCTTCCAGTTCTCCCACAGCCATAAAAAGCCGGGCTGGAAGTTGGGATTTCTTGTCTGCATAGTTCTTTTCGAAAGCATAAATGCCTTCATTTGCCCAGCCCACCGCCGGGCTGGTCAAAACGTAGCGTTGAAATAATTCTGTTTCACTAAAAAGGGCGTACAATGTGAAAAGGCCGCCGAACGAGCTGCCCATTAGCGTGCGGTCGCCCGAGACGAGATATTTGGACTCGATAAAAGGGATGAGCTCTTGTTTGATAAAAGCGAGAAACTTTGGCGCACCGCCGGACTGGAGCAACGGCGCCGCATTGTTCGGCGTCAAATCTCGCGCGCGCAGCGAATCATGGTTGGGATTTTTTCCTCCCCAGGTAATTCCAACAATGACGAGGCCCGGCAAAAAACCATCATAGAATTGCTGGCCAAAAATGGCAGTGACCAAAGGAAAATCCCATTGTGCATCGAGCAAATAGAGCACGGGATGCTTTTGATCTTTACTGCCGTAGTTTCTCGGCAAATGGATATATAAATCGTATTCCTGCCCGACAATCGCAGAGGTGATCTTCTGCAATTGCGAGCCGGGGATCTCCACTCGTGGCGGTGATGAAGCGACATCCATGCTCTTCTTTTCCTGAGCATTCAGAACTTCAATCGAAAAAACAGCGAGAAAAAGATAAACAGCAGCAAGGGCAATCCTGCCGGCATAGTGGCGAGTTAACGTAGATTTTGTTTTCATGATCAAAACATCTCCACGATTTAATTCTACCAAAATTGATGTACATGTGGACGTGCATACTGATTGTAGATGCCACGTATTGCAGCAATGGTTTCGTCTGAAAGCGGCGGCAAACTTGCCGCCTTGAGGTTCTCTTCGACCTGAGCCGGGCGCTTGGCCCCCGGGATGGCACACGTCACCGCCGGAAACATCAAAATCCAGCGTAGCGCCAGTTGTGCCATCGTCCAATTGCGTGGCACCAACGGGCGTAATGCTTCGACCGCTTGCAGACCGACGTCGTAGTCCAGTCCGGAAAAAGTCTCGCCGCGATCAAATGCTTCACCGTGCCGGTTGAAAGCGCGGTGATCGTCCGGCGCGAATATGCTGGCGCGCGTGAATTTGCCGCTCAACAAACCTGAAGCAAGCGGTACTCTCGCCAGAATTCCAACGCGGCGGCGTTGCGCTTCACTAAAGAAGAGATCAGCCGGGCGCTGCCGGAGGATATTAAAAATGATTTGCACCGATTGCACGTTCGGATATTCGATGGCCTTCAATGCTTCTTCGACTTTCTCCACGCTCACGCCGTAATAACGCAGCTTGCCGGCATCGACCAAATCATCCAGCACGCCAAACACTTCCGGCATGTAATAAACATCTGTGGGCGGGCAATGCAATTGCAAGAGATCAATTGCTTCCGTCTCCAAATTCTTCAGGCTGCGTTCGACGAATGCCATGAGATTCTGCCGCGTGTAGCCGGCGGCAACATGCGGATTGAGGCGGCGACCAGCTTTGGTCGCGATATAAAATTCCTGCGGCCGCTCACGGCGAAGCTGCGCCAGCAAACGCTCGCTTCGTCCATCGCCATACACATCGGCAGTGTCGAAGAAGTTCACCCCCAGATCGAGCGCGCGATGCAGCGCCGCCAGCGATTCCTGATCATCCACCGCGCCCCAAGTACCGCCAATCGCCCATGCGCCGAAGCTCAACGTCGAAACCTTCCATCCGGTGCGTCCAAGTTCGCGATATTCCATGTTCAATTCACCTTTTTGCGTTTTACGGATTACGCATTACTCGTTACGTAACCCGTAAAACGTAATGCGTAATACGCAAAGATTATTTCTTCCTCTCGCCATTGACCAACCTCCAGATGCCCAGCGGATTTTCATTCTTTAGTTCATCCGGCAATATAGCATTTGGAAAATTCTGATAACAGACCGGCCGGGTAAACCGTGTGATGGCTGCCGTGCCGACGGAAGTCGAGCGGCTATCCGTCGTCGCCGGAAACGGCCCGCCATGAATCATCGCATGACAAACTTCGACGCCGGTGGGAAAACCGTTGATGATCAACCTGCCGGCTTTGCGTTCGAGAATGGCGATGAGATCCGCATACTCTTTGAAATCGTCATCTGTCGCCCAAAGTGTTGCCGTCAGATGGCCCTTTAGTCTTTGTGCAACGCCAATAAGCTCAGTCTTGTTACTTGCGGTCACCGCCAGGGTGGAAGGTCCAAAAACTTCTTCCTCGAGATGCGCGTTGGCTAAAAAATTCCGGGCGTTGGTTTGAAACAGATAACCAACGCCCTGGAACCCTTCCTCCTCAGCTTTGCCTTTTGCCAACATCGCAACGCCTGCTTGCTGGCGCAATTTCTCGATCCCGTTTACGTAGGCGCGATGAATCTGTGACGTGAGCATGGTTGCTGCAGCGACTTCTTGAAAATTGGCGGTAGCGAGTTGTTGAAATTGTGCAGCGTCGGCAGACTCTTCGAAGACAACCAACCCAGGGTTTGTGCAAAATTGGCCGACGCCCAGTGTGACGGAAGCGGTCAATCCTTTCGCAATCTCTGCTTTTCGCTCCCGCAATGCGCCAGGCAAAATGAACACGGGATTGGTGCTGCCCATCTCGGCATAAACCGGAATCGGCGTTGGCCGCTGCGCGGCGGCATCGAAGATCGCCTTTCCTCCTCTAAAAGATCCGGTGAAGCCGATGGCTTTGATCAACGGATGTTTTACCATCGCCATGCCGACTTCGGTGGAATGGCCATGCACCATGGAAAATGTTCCGCTCGGCATGTTGGATTTTTCAACGGCTCTCACAATGGCGTGCGCGATCATCTCGCAAGTGCCGGGGTGCGCCGGATGCGCCTTTTCAACGACCGTGCAACCGGCGGCCAACGCGGAAGCCGTGTCTCCGCCTGCCACGGAAAAAGCCAATGGAAAATTGCTCGCGCCGAAAATTCCGACCGGACCCAAAGCCTTCTGCATGCTTCTGATATCAGGCTTGGGCGCCGGCGGACGATTCGGATCTGCCGTATCGATGCGCGCATCCACCCAAGAACCTTCGCGCAGAAGACTGGCGAAAAGTCTCAGTTGATTCACCGTTCTTCCTCGTTCGCCGGTCAGTCTTCCCTCAGTCAAGCCGGTTTCCTCGCCACATCTTTTTATCAAACCATCCCCGAGCGCGACGATTTCATCTGCGATGGTTTCGAGGAACAAGGCGCGTTCCGGTCCGCTCTTTTTGCTGTATGTAAGAAAAGCTGCTTCGGCTTTGAGAATGGCTTCATCGATTTCCTGCGGCGTAGCCTCATGAAATGCCGGCGACATCTCAGCGCCGGTGGCAGGATTGACAGCATGAAAAGTGATTTTGCCTTTTCCCGATTGCTCGTTGCCGATAAAATTTAGTCCGGTGAGTTCCATATTATTATTTCACGTAAGAAAAGCGCCATGATCTGTCCCGCAAAGGGACAGATGAAAATAGCCCCGCGATTTATCGCGGGGTCAACATGCCAACATATCCTCATAAGTCCCGCAAGGGACGAATGAGAAGTGCGCGTTGATCGTGAGAATTCAATCGTCCCTCGCGGGACTTGTGCAAAACCATGACTTCAAATCCCCGCCATAAATGGCGGGGCTATTTTCACAAGTCCCTTCGGGACTACTTGGTCTTCGCTTAAATCAATGATATGAAGTCAGGCATTACTATTTCACGGTATTTACTAACATGCCTATTGGTTGAATCGTAATGCGAATCTCATCACCGCTTTGCAAGCTAAAATCACTCGGCGGAATAATGCCGGCTCCGGTCATGAGCAAGCTGCCGTGCGGAAAAGAGCATTCCCGATATAAATAGGAAACCAACCCTTCCGGCGTTCTCTTCATTTGTTTAATGTCTACGCTGCCGGTGAAGACCGGCGCGTTGTTTCTTGCAATTTCAAGATGAATGATCGTGTCCGCGGGCAAAGGTTCTTCCGTCACGTAAATGCACGGGCCGAGGGCAGCGCAGCCGTCATACGTCTTGGCTTGCGGCAGATAAAGCGGGTTCTCGCCTTCGATACTTCGCGAGCTCATGTCATTGCCGATGGTGTAACCGACAATCTTGCCGCTGGAGGTGATCATCAAAGTCAGCTCCGGCTCTGGGACATTCCAGTTGGAATCTTGGCGAATTCTCACTTTGCCGCCCGAACCAACGACGCGGTGCGAAGTCGCTTTGAAAAACAATTCGGGACGTTCCGCTTCATAAACGCGCGCGTAGAATTCCCCGCCGCCGGAATTTTTTGACTCTTCTTGGCGGCCAATTTTGCTGCGAATGTACGTGACGCCGCTTGCCCATAATTCCTGAGATTGAATTGGGGCTTCCAAACGGGAGTTCAGAAGTTGTTGGCCGTTCTCTATCGGTTCAACCGCGCGCACGATTGCAGCGAGTTTGCCAAAGAGATTGTCGTCATTGACGAAAGTATCCCAGTTTTCGCCTTCCAACAAATGAAAGCCGTGATCTGTTTCAATGACGACGCCGGTTTTTATTTTGTAGAGTTTCAATTTTAGAATCTTGTTTGTAGTAGACCCTTTAGGGTCACGATGTTCCGGACGATGTGCGCCTAAAGGCGCCACTACGAACATTCACTTTCAAACAATCGCCAGATGAAACAAGAACAAAAATACCGCCGCTGAAACCCCCATGATGAACGTGCCCAGGCTGTGCAGGCGGTAGCCGGTTTTCACGTCCATGCCGGATAACTGCGTGACGACCCAGAAAAAAGAGAATGATCATTTAATGCAAATCCCCTTTCACCACCGCGCCGGATTTTCCTATGAGAATATCCAGATCGGCGCCTTGGTCGGCTTGCTGCACGTGCTCCAAATAGATGCGCACGTAACCTCGGTTTGTATGCGGCGCGGGAGGAAACCACGTGGCTCGGCGTCGCTTCAACTCTTCGTCGGAGACATCAAGATGCAACCTGCGATTGGCAACATCAAGCTCGATGAAGTCGCCGTCTTTTACCAACGCCAGTGTGCCGCCGATGGCGGATTCGGGTGAAATATGCAACACCACCGTTCCGTAAGCCGTGCCGCTCATTCTTCCATCCGAGATGCGGACCATGTCCTTCACACCTTTCTGTATCAATTTCGCGGGAAGATCAACGTTGCCCACTTCGGGCATGCCGGGATAGCCTTTCGGGCCGACGCTCTTCAGCACGATGACGCACGATTCGTCGATATCCAAATTCGGATCGTCAATGCGTGCATGATAATCTTCCATGCTCTCAAACACGACGGCGCGGCCGCGGTGTTTCATGAGTGCCGGCGTTGCCGCCGAGGGTTTGATCACCGCGCCGTTTTCGCAGAGATTTCCTTTGAGCACGGCAATACCTGCTTCCGGCTGTAACGGTTTATCGATGCTGGCAATCACTTCGCGGTTGAAACATTCGGCTTTGGCATTGTTCTCGCGCAGCGTTTTGCCGTTGACGGTTATCGCATCTTGATGCAAACGGTCGCCGAGTTCGTTGATCACAACCGGCAGGCCACCGGCATAAAAATAATCCTCCATCAGGAATTTTCCCGAGGGCATCAAGTTGACCAACAACGGAATTTTGCTACCGAGCTTGTCAAAATCTTCGAGGTTTAATTTTACACCAATCCTGCCGGCGATGGCCAACAAATGAATGATCAAATTGGTCGCCATGACTTTTTTCCTGGAATCAACGGCGGGAATCGCCGAGGCGCCGGGCAATGTCAGACCCAAAGCTTCAACCATCGTCGCCATGGTCGAGGCAGTTCCCATGGTGTTGCAATGGCCGCTGCTGCGCGCCGCGCAGATTTCCGCTTCCAACAAATCATCGGCGGAGAATCCTTCGGCCGTTTGCTTCGTTTTGATCATCCAGTTGAATGAGCCGGAGCCGATGCATTCTCCTCGAAAGCGGCCATTGAGCATCGGCCCGCCGGGCACGACGAGGGTGGGGAGATCGACGCTGCACGCGCCCATCAACGTTGAAGGCGTCGTCTTGTCGCAGCCCGTTAGTAGCACGACGCCATCGAGCGGATTGGCGCGGATCGATTCTTCCACGTCCATGCTGACGAGATTGCGGAACAACATGGTCGTGGGCCGCATAATGGTTTCGCCCATCGAGGTCACGGGAAATTCCAGCGGAAATCCGCCCGCCTCCAGTACGCCCTTTTTGACAATCTCGGCAAAATCGCGCAAGTGGCCGTTGCAGGGCGTCAGATCGGACCAGGTGTTGCAGATACCGATGACCGGCCGGCCGCGGAAGTGATCGTCGGGGTAACCCTGATTGCGCAGCCACGAGCGATGGACGAAGCCCATCTTGTCATTGCCGCCAAACCATTCCTGGCTACGGAGTTTTTTTACATCTTTCATATCGTTATTCCGGTTTTGTTATGACGGACAAAACTTCAGCGCCGGCCAGCAGTATCGTGCCGATGCCGTGCACATCATTTATCGGCGTTGGGCGACGATAGTAAAATACCAAATCATCACTGACGCCGGTGCCCGTACAAACGCCTTCGACCTGTCCATCGGAACGAATCTTTGACCTCACACCCTCCCAGCCACGTTGCGCAATTGAGGCATAACGCGGTTCGATATAGCCTTTGTTGACTGCGCGCGCGATGGTGTAAATAAACATCGCGCTGCAAGAGGTTTCGAGATATGAATCCACCTTGTCGAGAAGCTGGTGCCACAAACCCTCGCCACTCTGATATTGCGCGATGCCTAAAATATGGCGCCGAAGTAGTGTCAGCAAGGTGTCGCGTTGCGGATGGTTTTGCGGCAGCCGATCCAACAGATCCACCTGCGCCACCATTGCCCAGCCGTTCGCGCGTCCCCAAAATGCCACACCAGGTCGATTAACATCCGAATACCAGCAGTGATGCATGAGTCCCTTCTGATCATCAAAAAGATACTGGTGAAAATTGATAACCTGCTGCGCGGCCTCATCGAAGTAACGCGCCTCGCCGGTAAATTCACCCATGCGGCTCAGAAACGAGAGGCTCATGTAAAGATCATCCGCCCAAAGCGTCCACTGATGCGGAAACGAGCGCACCAGCGTGCCGTCATCGAGCCGGCTCTGATGTGTGAGAATGTGATTGGCAGTCTGATCGAGGTAAGCGCGGTAACGCTCTTGCTGATCGCGGCGATGCACTTCGATAACACTTGCGCCCACCGCGCCGCAGTCGTCGAGTTCTTTCATGATGAAGTGCTGGCCGAAGGGGTAGCTCCATTTGTCCTCGCCTTTGTATTTGCCTTCAAAGTAGCGATAGTTGTCGAAGCCGAAGGCGACGTTCTTGCGCGCCAACTCGATATAAGCCGGTTCATTAAGCGTTTCTCCCAACTCGATCATGGCGATATTGAGCACGCCATTCCAATAGCGCCAATCCGTGTAAGCACTTTCCGGCCGCAGTTGTGCATCACTGGGCGCCTGTTCCGGAGAGGTGAAACGCTTTCCGCTTTTTTGATCGACGAACTGAAAGGTGGCGTCTTTGAGCACGCCATCTGCCACGGCGCGAATCACTGTTTCCGTATCTGCCGATCTTTGGTCCCGCGTGGGCTGAGAGTTGCAATAGAATCCAAGGCAGATGAGAACAAAAGCCGAGATGCACATCAAAAATTTTCTTATCATCATTGCAGCAAGATCATTTTCTTGGTCTTGGAAAAATTGCCAACTGAAATTTTGTAGAAATAAATCCCGGAAGGCGCGCTCTGCGCATTCCAGATCACCTGATGCGTTCCGGCCGGGGTCTGTTGATCTGTCAACGTCGCCACTTCTCGTCCGAGCAGATTGTAAACTTTCACGGTCACATGGGCAGCCTTGGGCAGTGAATAAGTGATGGTTGTCGAGGGCTTGAAGGGATTCGGAGAGTTTTGGCGCAAAACAAACTCGTTCGAAATCTTCTTGTGCTCTGCAACACTGACGACGGCGGTATTCACTTTGGCATAGCTCACGCCATCATACCACGTGCGGGCCGTGTTGCCGATGCGAGTGCCGGAGGTGCCGGTCTGAATCGCGTGGTCGTCCACATACACATTCAGCGTCTCGTTCGCTGCAACCCTCACACGACCGAGATAGGCTTGATAAAGAAAAGTATTGCCGCTGCTGGTCAGGGTGAGCGCAGTATCATGATCGTCGGCCTCGACTTGTTTGCAGGCCATCTGGCGGAACAATTGCATTCTGTCGGCAGCAAGTCCGGCTTTGATTCGCCAATCCGCCGTGGGATTCGCCCAGAAGTTGATCCACACGTCATAGGTTCCGGCTTCGGACACAATCATTTGAGTCTTGAGGACGGGCGCATTCTCGCCGCTCACCTCAGCGGAAGTCAAAACGGAATTGCCATTGCCGAAACCCGTGCGCTCATGCCATCTGTCGTCCGCCGCGCCCATATTGGCATCCGGTCCCGTCGTGATGAGCGGTGATCCGTTTGTCAAAAAAGTGTTCGCGGCAGTGGCATCTACGTAATGCATTCGCTCCACGGTTTCGGAGTTGCATTCGATAATGCCGACAACCGCCGCATCAAAATTTTGCGCCGAGAGATACGTTCCCCGCCACCACAACAACGCCGTGTTATTTTCATCCCAGCTCGGAACAATCGGGCGGAAATTGTCGCGCACAGATTTCTGCGTAATCGGCGTCCATGTCCACGTCGCGCCGTGGTCGGCAGTGACGCCTTTGAGGATTTCGCGAACGCCGAGAGCCGCATCGTCGCGCGGATCGAAAGGCGTTGAAATGAAAATGACTTCGGGATCGTTTGGATGCAGCGCGCCTAAACCGACATAATCTTGTTCACTCGAATACATTTTCTTGCCCGCTTTGCCCAAATAGGTCGAGGTCCAGGTTGCGCCATCATAGCGTGCATAAAAAAACGCATGATCGGGGTCATTCGAGGGATGATTGGGATCATCATTCACCCGCGCTTTGAAAATCGTGGCGATCGTGCCGTCATCGTACGCTGCAAGATCAATCGCCCAGCACCGGGACATGAGATCGCCATTGACTCTTGTGTTGGCGCCGAAAACCAGCGTGAAATCCGCCGGCTTGGGAGCGGTTTTGTCGGTAATATCACTGTCCAGCAGCGTGCCATCGGATTTGAAAGACTGGCCGTTCTTCATGTAACCGTGATAAATGCTCGTGTTGTAATCGCGGGGGTGATGCTCGGTCGCGACGAAATCAATACGATCGACGCCGCTGCTCCAGTATTTGAAATAGCCGTTCACGTAGCCAATGCTCACGTCCGGCTCGGTTAACAGTCCGCCATAAGACCAATTTTGGCCAGAATCGGTGGAAACCATAAGATTGGGACTGCGCGCGTACGTGCGGGCGATGTTGTAAAGTTTATCCTCAGCCGCCAGGTAAAAAAGATTGGAGTAGGTGGTGCGAAAATCAGTACCGCCCGGGATATTGTTCCAATTAAAGGCGTGCTCAATTCCCCAGCGGTCGGTGTAAAAAAAACGCCAATAGGAATTGTTATTGCTGTTATGTCCGGCATAAAAGGCCAGATATCTGCCATCTGGCATAACGAGGAACGCGGGCGCGTGATGGTCATCGCAGCCGCCGAAGTTGGTTCCGCCTTCCATAAGCGCATAGCGCTCTGCTTGTCTATTTTGCAGATCGAAGATGACGGCATCAATATCGCCGTTACGGGGCGAGCCGCCGACGCCATTATCGCTCGCATCAGAGCCGACGATCAGCCTGCCGCGCGCTTTGTCAACGACGGCGCGCTCGTCTTGATACCAGCACCACGCGCCGTTATCGTTGAACTGGATCAAGTTGCCTTTGACCACATCGCGCGCGTTCTGACCATTGACCACCGTTCCGTACAGGACGATCATGGCAACAACGCGCAATATGCCATTACCACAAATTTTGGAGATCACGGTGAAATCCTTTCATTTATAAACATCATCATCTCCCCGCGATTCAAACCAATCAAAGTATGCGGCGTTGTCGCTGGGCTTGCCCAGAGAAGTTGCATACAACGCATAAACGCATCCCACAAAACCTCCGGCAACTTTAGTGCTTAGAAATTTGGCGTCGACATTCTCCTTCAGCAGATTCCATTTATCCGAATTGCTGGCATACAAAAATGAATACGTGCTGCGGCGCGCTTCGATTTTCAGCAACAGTTTTTGTTTTGCTTGATCGTCGTCAAGCATTAGTGACGCCAATAGTTCCATTTGCGGAGGAGTCTCGCTGGATTTATAGAGCTGAACGACAGGCTTGCCGCCTTCCAAAGATTTGCAGAGAAAATAGAAGTGCTTTTCGCTTTGAAAGACCAACAAACCGGCTTTTTCATTTTCAGCTTTTGGCATAAACTCCAACGCGGCGCTGGCTTCGCCCTGCAAGTGCTGTTGGCGATGTCCCAAGAAACTGGGATTGACATTTTCCGCACACGTCTCGGGCCGCAGTTGCAGGGTTAAATAATCTTTGCGTTGTGACAAGCTATGCCATTGTGTTCGCGGCGTTCTCAAGAAAAGCCAACTGTAACTCAGCTTATCCGATTCGAATTCATCCTTCAATATAAAATTGCCGCTGTACTGAATCTCGGATTTCTCCGCCGATACTTTTGTAGAGATGGGACAATGATACTGCACTTCCACATGATACGGATTGATGACCGGCCAACCATTTTGCCATTGCACCGGCGCTAAAAAAGTTTCTCTGCCGGTGTTGTACAAATCATCATCATAAGGCCGGCAGCCTAAAAATACGGCCCACCAATCGCCGCTTTCGGTCTCGACAAAATCCGCATGGCCGGTGGAAGTGATGGGATTTTTTCTTTTCGGATCCAAATGCCTTTGGGTTAAAATCGGATTCTTCTCGTAAGGAACATACGGACCGGCAACGGCTTTGCTTCTGAATACGACTTCGGAATGTTGATCGCCAGTGCCGCCTTCGGCTGCGATCAAATAATAAAAACCGTCTTTTTGAAAAATATGCGGCGCTTCAATCCAGACCGGTTTTTTGCTGAGATCGACGCCGCCATTGACGAGCAGCATTTCCTCACCGGTCACTTTCAGATTGGCGATATCAAATTCATACATCCGCAATGTGCGATGCCCGTCATAAAGCGGCTTGTCGTCCGGCGGAATGCTGTTATAAACGACATAAGCCTTGCCGTTCTCATCAAAAAACATGGAAGGATCGATGCCGTTAATCTCGGGAATCCAAACCGGATTTGACCACGGCCCTTCGGCTTTTTTCGAGGTGACGAGGAAGTTGCCGCCCTTGTCAACCAATGTGCAGGTGACATAAAACATCCCATCATGATATCGAATCGACGGCGCGAAGATACCGCGCGAAACGCCGAGGCCGTCCAAATCCAATTGCTCCGGCCGATCCATCACGTGCCCGAATTGCTTCCAGTTCGCCAAATCCTTGCTGTGGAAAATCGGGATGCCGGGATAATAGGAAAATGACGAAGTCACCAAATAGTAATCGCTGCCGACGCGACAAATACTGGGATCAGGATAGAAGCCGGCTAAAATGGGGTTGGTGAAACTCGCGCTATTCTGGCCACAAGCCGTCGATCGGCAATCCCAAATGCAAAAAGCAACAGCGCACGCAAAGACGCAAAGGCGCAAAGGAACGCAAAGAATATCTCTGCGCATTCTTTGCGTCTCTGTGTCTTTGCGGGAGATTTTTTGTTGATTAGGCATGGTTCTCATTTGTTTTCTTTGACGTGCTCCGCAATATCCACCAAAGGCGCGATCCAAATGTCTTTTTCGTTCTGCTTGAGAAAGCGCAAAAGCTGGTGATGGGCGCTCAACGAGACGTCGATTGAATGCTCGCCGCCAACGCCATGAAAGAGAAAAACGATCAAGGCATTATTTTGCATCGCTTGCCTGACCAACGCGATGAGTTCTTCACCCGATTGCCCACTGATGACATAAGCATCGACATCGAACAAATCAATTTCAGAAATTTTCGGCATTCTGCTTTTCACGCCGCGCGCGGCAACAAATTTGGTTTTGATTTTATCAACATACGATTCGTCGCCGATCTTCACATCGCCGCAAGGATATGCAAACGTTCTTTTCGTTTTGCCGTCGAGCGCCTCGAGAAGCGTGTTTGCCATTTTTATTTCATCGACCAAGCGTTGCATCGTGTAATTTCCCAAGTCATAATCGGGCGGCACCCATTCTCTGCCAGGCAATTTTCCCGTACACGGATGAAATAAAGTATGATTGCCCAACTCATGCCCTTTGCTCGCCGCCGCTTTCCAATCGGCCACGCGCTGGCGAAAAGCGGGAAAATATCCCGACAAATAAAACGTGCCTTTTAAACCCAAAGAGTCGAGAGCAGGAATGACATTGTCCAAATGCACATTGAGCGCGTCATCATAAGTGAGCGACACGGCGCACGTTTTACCATGCCATAAACTTTTTTCTTGGGCGTTCATTTCAAATCCAAATCCGGACAAAAAGAGCAGTGATGTGATTTGAAGAAAGATTGGAGTTTTGAATTTCACTCTATTCTGCCTTTGCAGGGTTAGGTTGGTCTGAATAAAAGCTATGACAGAAAAATGACTGGCGGAAAAATAAAGCCGAGTGATTAAGATTTTTCTGCCAATCATCTTTCTGTCAATCACCTCACTTTAAAACACTATTCTTGCGCAAAAACTCTCTGATGGTTGCAAAGCTGTTCACAAAGTCTTGCCGATTGAAGCCGCCATGCTTGCCGCCGCGAATCGTGACAAGCTGATTCGGCACACCGGCTTTGTCCAAAGCGGCGTGCAACTGTACGGCGTGATTATAGGGCACAATGTTATCCTGGTCGCCGTGAATCGTGATGATCGGCGGCAGCCCGGCGCGCACGTAGTTGAGCGGTGAAACTTGCCGCGCGAGTTCCAGCCGGTTGCTCATGCTGCCGAACCATTCGATAGCGTAGTGTTTGGCATTCGGCCCATCAAGCAGATCAGCGACCTCCGTAATGCCGAACCAGTTGACGATGGCGGCAACTTTTGTTTCCGGCTCCGTTCCTTTTGCCCAGCGTGTGCTATCATTCGTTGGGCACTGCCGGTCAAAAACATTCAACGCCGGCAACATGCCGGTGATCAAGGCCAGGTGTCCGCCAGCCGAAGTGCCGGTCAGCACAAACTTGGAAGCATCCAAGTTATACCGCCCGGCGTTATAGGTCGCCCATCTTAATGCACAGCGGCAATCTTCCACCGCGGCCGGCGCCAGCGAGTTCTGCGCAATGCGATACTCCACATTGATTACTGCCCATCCCATGGATAAATAGGGAAGCAACCAAAACACATTGCGCTCTTTCATTCCCGCCACCCAACCGCCGCCGTGAAAAAGAATGAGCGTGGGAAGCGGCACGCTGCGATCTCTGGGCAGATAGAGATCGAGTTTCAACTCCGTATTGTTTGCAGTGGCATAGGTGATGTTGGGCAGCATTTCATATTCGCCCGCAGCGTAGTCCACCCATTTGTCGGCGCCAGGAGTCTGCGTTTGAGCAAAGCTCACCTCACAAACTGCAAGCAGCGCACAAAGCTTGAATGTTCGGATCAACTTATGCATTATTACGGTCTTCCTTTATGTGTCAGTCGCGCGACCAGATGCCTTTGGTAGGCGATGTTCTTGGTCGTACTCATCCATAACTCATACTCCAAAGTCTCTCCATGGAAATGGAGCATCCGGCCCGCTCGGATCATGCGATCATCATTGAGAATCGCAACGCTGGCCAGGTCAAGTTTGATTATCGTTTCATCCGTTTTTTGCGCGCCGCCTCGCAGAATTTCTACTCGTCCGCTTTTTTGTGCGCTGACCATTTCGAATAATCCCTCGCCCTTGTCAAGCAGGAAACCAGATTCCCAGAACAGCGGCTCACCATTGCGCTCATCCGCAGATTTGATCCAGGTGCGTTGTTCAAAATGAATCGTGGTATCCTTGCCGTTCACTGCAAAAACGAGTTCTTCGCGATAATCGCGAGGAACGATGGTCGGATACTCCGCACGGCCACTTCCCTCCCACCGGCCGATAATGTAAGCAAAATTCGTGAGTGATATATGCACGTGTCATCATCCAGTTTTAGTTGTCTTCATCGTCTTATAGAATTTCCCTTTTTCTGTTTTTAAAATAGTGCGCGCGCTAAAAGAACTATTGCAACCCCTCCGAGCCATCTGTTCCAAGCCGTTGATAACTCTCTGGAGGTCCCAAATAGCTGGGCCTGACTTCACCGGTTTCGATGACCAGTTTTTGCAGAACGACGCCGGGATCAACCATCCAAAATTTCAAAACATGTTTCCCCGGCGCATTGATCACGTGCTTCGATGCTTCAATCGTGACGTTGTTGCGCACGGATTCTTCCCAGTCTTGAAAATTTTTGTTCGCGTGCATGTTGACACTCTGCGGCGCTTCATCGTCAAACGATATCGCGTAGCGCAAACCTTGATTGTTGTGGAAATTCAGCGTTGGCGACAGGTACGCTTTGACCTTCACCTCGCCTTTGTTGAAGAAATAAATTTGATATTCCAAGCGCGGGCTGTCGCCGCCGGGCGTTTGTGGCGGTGCGGTGACCGGCACCGGCGTCATCGCCGAGAGCGTGCGCCCCAAATCCGGAATGCGCTGCCACCGTAGCGCAGACATCTTGTCTGCAGATGCAGGCGAGGACGCCTGCGCTACATTGCGCGTGTAATGCTCCGCTTCGATTGAAACATAACCATTGCTCTCAACAAAGCCGGCAATCTCATCGCGTTTCGGAGCCGAAGGATTATTGATGACGACTTGCACAACAACGCGGCGATTGTTGGGGCCAGCAAGCGTAATCGGAACGCGCTGTTTGCCAATTGGAACGTTTTTCCAATCAATGCTGATCCACAAACGCTTTTCTGTTTCGATATTTCCCTTTGCGGGTTCAACTTTAACCCACGGTTCTCCGGCTTGCACTGAATACTCAAAAGACGTTTGCCCGCGATTGAAGATTTCGATATAATAATTTTGCTGGTGATAGGGATCGAACTCCGGCAGAACGGCTTCGCGTTTTTCATTCGGCCACCATTGTGCCGAACCTTCGATGGCAACGCCCATTTCTGCGGCGGCTGGAATGACGCTCTCTTTGACGGCGGGCATGGAATTGCTGTCTGGCTGCTGCCAGTAAGTGTAGCCGATGTGCGTCTGATCCATCATGTGCGACCACTTGCCGTCGGCCATCACATTGTTGTAGTAATGGGTGATCTCAGCGTCACGTTTGAACAATTCTCTGGCTTTTTGCGCCAGCGTATTGGCGGCCACCCGTCCTTGTTGTGCATACAAGCGATTTTTGCCAACCGTGACATAAAGCTCATTCAAATTCGCGCAGGCTTCAACAGGGTGCAAGACGAGTTGATAGAAAGCATCTTTGTATTTCGCTGGCAAGGAATCACTGATGCGCCGGGCGCGCGCAGACAGCTCGTTGTATTCAGCCACGACGGTTTCTGCTTCGCGATAGTTGACCAGACTGTAAGTGTCTGGCGCGAGCAGTTCGGGCTTCCGGCGTGAATTGAATCTAGTGTATTGCGTCAAAATATCGGCAATATCGTTCGCATGTTCCGGCCCGAATTGCCGTTCTGCCCAGAGTCGGGTGTACTCCGGCAGACGCTCAGCCGGCCATTGTTCCGGATTCCAGGCGTAATCCAAAAAAAACTCGATGGGAAACTCCATCGGCTTGATGTCGCCGACATTTACAATCCAAATGCGATCAGCGCCATAACGATATGCCAGATGCATTTGCTCCCACACACGCGAAATTTGATTGGTGTTGAGCCATTTGTAATTTCGCGGACCGCCGACGTAATCATAATGATAATAGATTCCGTAACCGCCGGGCCGCGGCTTTTCATCGCGCTGGGGAAGCTTGCGAATGTTGCCCCAATTATCATCGCACAACAACAGCGTCACGTCATCCGGCACACGCATGCCGTGATCATAATAGTCCTGCACTTCTTTGTAAAGCGCCCAAACTTGCGGAATGCTCGTTACTTCTTTGCCCGTTACTTGCCCAAGAATTTCACGCTGATCTTTAACGATTCTCTGCAGCAATCCGATATTCGCTTCTTCCGTCATCGGCTCGTCGCCGTCGCCGCGCATCGCGAGAGTCACAATGCTTTCATAATTGCGCATGCGCTTGATGCCCTGCGTCCAAAACTCGCGCAATTTGGCTTCATTCTTTTCATAATTCCACGGCCCGGAACCGTAGCGCTGCCATTCCACATGCGCGCGCATCATCGGCTCGTGGTGCGAAGTGCTGATCACCACGCCATACTCGTCGGCCAGCGGCGCGTTGAGCGAATCGTCATCATAAAATGCTTTTCCCCACATCGCCGGCCAGAGAAAATTTCCCTTCATGCGCAAGATCAATTCAAAAACTTTTTCATAAAATTGATGATTGAACCCGCCGAAGGTTTTATTAACCCAACCCAGCAGTGCCGGATTTTCATCATTGATGAAGATGCCGCGATACTTCACTGCCGGCTCGCCGAGCGTGTGCCGGCCGGGTTTGATATAAATTTCGGACTTTTTCTTCACCGGCACATCGGCCCAATAGTACCACGGCGAAACGCCGATTTGCGCGGCAAGATCATACATGCCGAAGATGGTGCCGCGCTTGTCGCTGCCCGCAATGATCAAGACACGATCAATGTTGGGCAGCGGCTTTTCAATAACCTGAATAAGAAAAGTTTCCCACTTCCCCGCGATGCCGTTCACGTCAAGCTTTTTCTGCTGCACGAGTTTGTCGATCACCGGGTTTTTGCCCAAAGTGCCAACCAACACGATTTCCTTAGCAGCGGGAAGTTTATCCATCGCGATGTCGGGCGAGGCATTCGTGACGCGGGCAATGTCGCTCTGCAAGTGTTTCAGCACACGCAGCACGCCGGGGAAATCCTGCGAGCTGATGTGTAATGGCGCCGACCGGCCGGAGGAGGAAAGGGCAAAGGCGCCCTTCTCGTTCTTGGTTAAGATGTAGGAGTTTACTTCATTTGAAAATGCCGCAACCGGGCTGTCTCTAGGCGGCTCTGCATCGGTCAAACCAGAGGAGCACACGTGTTCAGTGGCTAAAAATATCAAACAAAAAGGGATCGTACAACCAATACTCACCTTTCGCATGGCATTACCTCAGGCTGATTGTGGGCATGAAGTTTTTCGAATTACACAAAAAAGTAGAGCTGTATTCGGTTCAATCGTTGGTTTATAACTAAAAATTTTGTATCTTGCTTCTGTAAAAATGAACCGTTTCAAAGACCTTGTTTTCCCTGCAACCGAATCGGAGAACAGTATGAGAAAAGTCACAATTGCAGAGGTTGCAAAACGCGCGAACTATTCCAAAGGAACAGTTTCTGCGGTTATCAACTCAAAAAATTCGGTCAAGCCAGAAACTCGCGATCACATATTGAAGGTCATGAAGGAACTCAATTTCCGGCCCAAAGGCGTTGCTCGAAATCTTAAAAAAACCAGCCAAGACAAAAGTATCGGCGTTATCATCAAGGATTTGAATTATCCGTTTTATGCTTCCATTGCAACCGGCGCGCGGGAATATGCAAACAGCAAGGGTTACTCGGTTATTGTTGCCAGTTCCGAAAGCGACCACGAGCGTGAGAAAGAGCTGTCACATCTTTTTTCGACGAAAGACATCAAGGGCGCCATCATCGCCCCCACGGTTGAGGGGCGGGCAGAAATCGAGCATCTGTTCAAATTAAGAATGATCAACTACCCGTTTGTGCTTTTGGAAGACGTTAAAGGCATACAGGCGAACGTCGTCGCGATTGACAATACCAAAGCAATCAAACGGGCCGTGACCTACTTGATCGACAGCGGCCACACCAAGATCGTCCATTTTGCCGGCCCACCCAACTCCTCTCACACTCAGGAACGTATCGAGGGTTTCCGGCATGCGTTCAGCGAAAGCACGCTGGCGTTTCACAAAGATATGATCGTGTCCGTCGGTTCGAACTATGAAGAAAGTTTTGCAAGAACGCTGGACTATTTCAAGTGCAGAAGCCGCGACACCTATCCGACCGCCATAGTTTGCTTCAATGATTTGCAGGCGCTGGCGGTTTTGACAGCCTTGAAAGAACTGAAACTGCGCGTGCCCGAGGATATTTCCATCATCGGCAACGATGACATTTATTACGCTAAAATTTATCCGGTACCGCTGACCACCATTCGCGCGCCGCAGCATGAGATCGGCAAAAAAGCTGCGGAAATATTGATCGAAAACATTGAATCGCCGACGCTGCTGCCGCCTAAACGTGTGGTCTTGGACACGGAATTTATTGTGCGAGAATCCACAAAAGTTTTGAAGCCCGAGCTTCAGTTCACCAAGTAGCTTTCGCCGGTAATTCTTATTTCTTTTGTAAGAGTTCCGGTCGTTGCGGCTGCCGTCCCCGGAAGTACGCTACCCACGGCTATTTCAAACCCGCCTGGTTCAACTACAAATTGATTCTTCTCATCGATGCGCGCGAGTTGCCTCGGCTGCAAAACAAACGCGACAACCTGCGTTTCGCCCGGCTTTAAATGAATGCGTTTGAAGCCCTGCAATGCACGCAACGGCACGGGCGCGGAGGCGGTCAAATTTTTGACATAAAGTTGGACCACTTCATCGCCCGCCCGCATTCCCGTGTTATGCACTTCGACAGAAACTTTTGTCTCCTCTCCAGCTTTGATTTCATCAGGAAGCGAGAGATTGCGATATTCGAATTTCGTATAACTCAAGCCGTATCCAAATGGAAACAGCGGCTCGCCTTCAAAATACCGGTAGGTGCGGCCCTTCATATTGTAATCTGCAAAGGGCGGCAGTTGCTCAACGGATTTGTAGAACGTCACCGGCAATCTGCCGGCAGGATTATAATCTCCGAAAAGTACGTCAGCCAGCGCGGTTCCGCCCTCCTGCCCCGGATACCAAAGCTGAATGATGGCCGGAATGTTTTCGTTGGCCCAATTCACAGCCAGCGCGCTGCCGCTGCTGAGCACAAGGACAACCGGCGTGCCGGTGGCATGTAGAGCATTGAGCAAACGTTCCTGCACTTTGGGCAAGTCAAGGCTCGTGCGATCGCCGCCGCGAAAACCTTCGTAATCCACCCGCATTTCCTCGCCCTCCAACTGCGCGGTGATCCCGCCGGCAAAAATAACCACCTCCGCGCGCTTAGCCAGTTCGATCGCTTGATTGAAATAATCGAAGTTCAACAACTCCCATTGCACGAACAACTGCGGGCGGCCGGAGTTGTGAAAAAATTCCAATCTCAGCGGATACGCTTTGCCTTTTTCCAGAGACAGGCGATTGCTTTTCGAGGCCGCCGCGTCGTGTTCGGTCCAATTTTCGATGATGGCCTTTCCGTCGAGGAACAGACGATAGCCGTCATCACCCGCGATGGTAAATTTGTAATCTCCGGTTTCCGGCGCGGTGAACATGCCGCTCCAGCGGATAGAGAATTTCGGTTCTTTTCTGAGATTGGGAAGACGCGTGCCGTAGATCCAGTTAGCATTGTCAATGGGATCGATTTTTGTGAAGAACGGTTCACCTTCCAGGTTTGTGCTGCGAAAGTATTCCGCCTGCAATCCGGGGTTGCCTCCGGCGCTCAAGTTCTCCGAAGACAGATTGTGGATGATCTTGTCTTCTTCAATCAGATCACAGCCGTTGGCATAAACCACCTCGGTGGTGCGCCCGGCTTTGTTCTGAATGCCGCGCAGAGGCGTGACATATCGTGAAGGCGTGCCGTGATAATTTCCGAGCAGCATCAAATAGGAATTCGCCGTTGGCCCGATGACGGCAATCCGTTTCAAATCCTTTTTGAGAGGCAGAAGATTGTTCTCGTTCTTGAGCAGGACGATGGACTCCTGCGCCGCGCGCAACGAAAGTTGGCGATGCTCCGGGGAGTCATTCACCTCGAATGGTATGCTGGCATACTTGACCAATTCCGGCGGATCGAACATGCCCAGCTTGAAGCGCGCCGTAAACAGACGTCGCACCGCAGTATTGATCTCTTCTTCCGGCAACAGTTTTTGTTGAACGGCCTCGAGCAGGGCCGATTGATAGACGCTGCCACAATTCAAATCTGTGCCGGATTTCACCGCGAGCGCCGCAGCTTCTGCGCCGGTTTTTGAAATTTTGTGATATTCAAAAATATCGGCAATCGCGCCGCAATCCGAGACCACATAGCCCTGAAAGCCCCAATCTGCGCGCAAGATCTTCTGCAACAAGCGCGGCGAGCCGCAACACGCTTCGCCCATGTAACGATTGTAGGCGCACATCACGGAAAAAGCGCCTGCTTCTTTGATGCAGGCTTCGAAAGCAGGCAGATAGGTGTCGTAAAGATCGCGGTTGTTGGTAACGGCGTCAAAGGCGTGGCGCTCCGGCTCCGGGCCGCTGTGCACGGCATAGTGTTTCGGCGTTGCGATGACTTTGAAATATTTGGGATCATCGCCCTGCAAACCCTTCACAAACGCCACGCCCATGCGGCTGGTGAGATAAGGATCTTCACCGTACGTCTCCTGGCCGCGGCCCCAGCGCGGATCGCGAAAGATGTTGATATTCGGACTCCAAAACGTCAATCCTTTGTAAATATCGCGATCACCCTGCCGCGCATATTCATGATGTTTGGCGCGCGCTTCCGTCGAAGTCACTTCGGCGATATGGCGCATCAAGTCCGTATTCCAGGTTGCGGCCAGCGCAATGGCTTGCGGAAACACCGTGGCCGTGCCCGCGCGCGCCACGCCATGCAAGCATTCATTCCACCAATTGTATTCGGGTATCTGCAACCTCGGAATGGCCTGGGCGCTGTGCCCCATTTGCGAAATCTTTTCCTCCAGCGTCATGCGGGAGATCAAATCATCGACACGCCTTGCCATGGGCAGCGTGTGATCAAGGTACTCAAGTTGGTTGTTCATTTCTTGCGCATCGAGGAGGTGACAACTCAATAACAGGCTGAAAACAAGTGCTCGCATTGTTCTTCCTTGATTGAATGCAAACAAAAACTCGTGGGAGGTTTCGTCCTGTTCATTTCGCATCCTTAAGAACACCAAAACCGATGATGTCACTTGCTCTTTGTCAAACTTTGAACACCTGAAGGCGTTAATACGAACACGCACAGTAACGGCGAAGAACAACCGGGACGGCCGTTGCGACCGTCCCGGGGCGGCGCTAAAAAAGTTCTTGCGTGACGCTATCCCTCCACCGTGAGCAGAATTTTTTGCAAATCCTGATCACGCGAGGAATTCCCCAACATGATTTCAAAATCGCCGGGTTCCACCACATAATTCATATCGATATTGTAAAACGCCAGATGCTCCGGGGTGATATCGAACGCCACGGTCTTGGCCTCGCCCGGCTGCAGGCTGATCCGCTGGAATCCTTTCAGTTCCTTCACCGGGCGCGTCACGGAGCTGACTTTGTCGCGAATATACATCTGCACAACTTCATCGCCGGCCCGGTTGCCCGCGTTTGTCACCTCCACGGTCACGCGGGTCGATTCTTCCGGGCGAATTGCGGTTTTATCCAAACGCGGTGGGCTGAAGCGAAACTGTGTGTAGCTGAGTCCAAAGCCAAAAGCGAACAACGGCTCTACAGATTCGAAGAGATAACCGCGGCGCGCCGAGGGCTTGTAATTGTAGTAAGCCGGAATATGTCCAACCGAACGCGGGATCGTGATCGGCAGCTTGCCGCCGGGATTCACCTCTCCGAACAACACGTCCGCCACTGCCTGACCGGTTTCCTGACCCAAATACCAGCATTCAAAAATCACCGGCACTTTCTCAACGAGATTGCGCACGGAGAGCGGCCTACCGTTGAAGAGAAGGGCAATGACCGGCTTGCCGAGCGCGGCAATGGCATTCACCAGCTCGTCCTGCCGGCCAACCATTTCCAAATCTGCGCGATCACCGAGATGGTTCAACGCCCAGGCCTCGCGCGAGGTTTGTTCGTTGCCGCCGATGGCCAGCACAATGGCATCCGCTTGTTGCGCAACCTTCACAGCTTCGGCGATGCTTTTGCGATCTTCCTCCGGATCGCTGGGCACAACTTCATCTTGATGCCATGACCCGCCAATTGTAATCTTGCAACCTTCGTGATAGAGAATCTGCGCGGCAGCGCCCGCGCGCTCGCGAATGCCGCTTAACACGGTTGAAACTTGCTTGGGCTTGCCGCTGTATCCGCCGAGCAATTCGCGATCGGCATTGGGGCCAATAACAGCAAGGGTTTTGATCTTTTTGAGATCAAGCGGCGCGACGCCGTGATCGTTCTTGAGCAGCGTGATGGTTTCGCGCGCGGCTTGCAAGGCCAGCTTGCGATTGGCCTTGCTACCGACAATGCGTTCGGCGGCGGCAGGATCAACATAGGGATCTTCGAACAACCCCAGCTTGAATTTGTAAATCAGTACTGCGGCGACGAGTTCATCAAGAACAGATTCTTCCAAACGGCGTTCACGCACCAACTCGACCAGGTGCTTATAGCAATCCGGTTCGGGCATTTCGATATTCACGCCGGCACGTGCAGCCAGCAGCGCCGCCTCCTTGCCGTCTTTGGCAACATGATTGCCGAGACCAAAATCAGGCCGGATTTCAAGCTCGCGAATGGCGTAATAATCGGAAACCACGAATCCTTTGAAGCCCCACTCTTTACGGAGAACTTTTCGCAAGAGCCATTGGTTGGCATGCGAGGGCACACCGTCAATCTCATTGTACGATGCCATCACGCTCATTGCGCCGCCTTTTTGAATGGCTTCTCTAAAAGGATAGAGAAAAACTTCGCGCAGAACGCGCTCGGAGACATTCACGGGTGCGCAATTCGTGCCGGATTCCGGCTGGCCGTGCGCGGCGAAATGTTTCAGCGTTGCAATGATGCTTTTTCTGTTTTTGAACGCGCCGTCACCCTGAAAACCTTGCACCGCGGCAACGCCCAAACGCGCCACGAGATAGGGATCTTCTCCGAACGTTTCCTCCACGCGCCCCCAGCGCGGATCGCGCGCCACATCCAGAACCGGCGTCAACGCTTGATGCACGCCGCGCACGCGCACTTCTTCCGCGGTCATTTCATACAGCCGTCGAATCAGATCGGAATCGAACGTGGCGCCCAACCCAATGGGCTGCGGAAAACTTGTGCTGTCAACCGCCGCCTGGCCGTGCAAACATTCTTCATGAAAAACCACCGGTATGCCGAGGCGGCTGTTTTCAATAAAAAATTTCTGAATCGTGTTGGACAGTTCGGCTTGCTCTCTGGCGTTAATGCCGCCAGCGGTATCGCTGAGGCGACCAATCTGACCCAAGCCATATCCCTCTTTATAATGGAAGCTGGCCTTTTCGAAATCAAATCTGCCTGTCTCATCCACGAGTGTCCGGTTCTTATCCTGCCAAACGCAAATCATTTGGGCAGCTTTTTCTTCAAGCGTCATGCGCGAAAGCAAGTCCGCGACACGCTCTGCTATCGGTAGATCCGGAACTTGATAAAGTGCTTTGGTTTGCATATTCGTCGTACTTGAAAAAGATTCTGAATTAGCTCAATGAATTTTACCGCGCTTCCTGCCTTCGAACAGTTAAATCTTCCTCGATTTTAACCATCATTTTATTTGTCAGGGGGTAACGCATCATCAACAGGCCGCCGGCAATGCCAAAGATCGCCGGAAAGATGCTCAACAGCTTCACAATGCCGTTCATGGCCTCCGGCGTTTGCTCCTGATTCGCAACAAACCCGTAATAGGCAAGCAACCACCCCACAAATGCCCCCCCCAAAGTCAAGCCGAGCTTCAGCGCAAACAATGAGGCCGCCATCAACAAACCGGTGGCGCGCCGGTTGTTTTTCCATTCCGAGTAATCGGCGGTGTCGGTGTACATGGCCCACTGCAGCACCGACACAGGCCCGACGAAGAATGAGAAAAGCAGATTGAGCACATAAATGAGAATGACATCCTGTGGACGTACGACATATAACACAGCGTTCACCACGGCCGCGGCGATGAGAAATCCGGCGTAGGTGTTTTTCTTATCAAGGAGCTTCGAAAACCACTTGGTAAGCACGACGCCGATGATGGTCACAACGCTGCCCGCCAGCAAAAAGGATGAGGTGAAAGTCTCGTAGGAAAGGTTGATGACGTTGCCGAAGAGATTGAGCTGCTGATCGCGGACATAGTACTTGAAATAGTAGGCAACCGAAGATTGGCGCATGACAATAAACGTCAATTGGCAAACCGTTGCTCCGGCGATCATCAACCAGGGGGCGTTGGAAAACAAATCCTTGAGATCCCTTTTGAACTGACTCTTTTGTTCTTTGGGCGGTTGCACTCTTTCCTTAGTGGTGGCAAATGTGATAAAGAGTAAAACTGCCGCCAAGCCGGCAAGACATCCCATCGCCCATTGCCAACCCACGGCGTCATTTCCCTGACCGAAATATTTCACCAGGGAAATAGTCGCCGCCTGCACAATCAAACCGCCAACAAAAGCGGCAACAAAACGGAATGACGATACTTCCGTGCGTTCCAGAGAATTGGGCGTTATCACTCCCATGAGTGCTGAATAAGGAACATTCACGATGGTGTACATAACCATCAGAAGATTGTACGTGATATAAGCATAGATGAGTTTGCCGGTGGCATCGAAACCAGGCGTCGTAAACGTGAGCACGCCCATGATGCCAAACGGGATGGCAAAGAGAAGAATATACGGGCGAAATTTTCCCCAGCGCATCTTCGTGTGATCGGCAATCGTGCCCATGATGGGATCGTTGACGGCGTCGAAGATTCTCGTGACCAAAAACATCGTTCCCATCGCAGCCGCGGGCAAACCGAAGACGTCGGTATAGAAAATCGGGAGAAACAAAATGAACGTTTGAAAAAACAAATTGGAGGCGGTGTCGCCCAGGCTATAGCCAATCTTCTCTTTTACGGAAAGCTTCTCTGTTTCAGGCGGCATGGTTCTTTTCCTTTTTGCAAAGGTTCGTTGCTTTGTACCGGGATTGTTCTCAAACAGAAAAAGCCGGGTTCGTTTTTATACTTTCAAGTTGACTTGGATGTCAGCGATATCAGTGAATTCTCCAGCGGCTGACGCCTACCCTTACTCAACGGATCAGCACCGCTCTTTTCATATCGACGAATTCTCCGGCCGATAATTTGATGAAATATACGCCGCTGTTTAAACCACTCGCATCAAACGTGGCGTGATAACGGCCTGCAGACTTGCTCTCATCCACTAACGTGGCAACCTCGCGCCCTGAGATGTCATAGACTTTTAAGCTCACATGTTGCCGGCCGCCGACCTCGTACGTCACACTGGTAACGGGATTGAACGGGTTGGGATAGTTTTGCAGCAACCGGAACGCCACCGGAATCTCGGCAAACTCTTCGACAGCCGAGCTCTCATCTCGGGTGGTGAAACTTGCCAGAGTTGAATAGGCGCTCGTTCCATGTTCGTTCACGCCGCGCACGCGCCAATAGTATTGCGTGTTTGCGGCCAGCGGACTCAATTGCAGCAGCGTATCGGCGACAGTGGAATCCACCACAATTGAGGTGAACGTTCTGTTAGTGGCAACCTGGACCTGGTAGGAATTCGCTGACTCCGAAGGATGCCACATCAAAAGAGGATTTCGCGGTTCTTCCATCGTGCCGTTGGGCGAAATCAGCGCCGGTCGCAGCGGGCTGGCGAGATACGTGCGCAGCCATTGCATCGCCGGGCGTTCGGCCAAACGCTCATTGAGCAAGTATGCCTCCTGCTGCCAGATTTCATACCGGATGTAGCCCCATAATGTTATGCCATAAACTCCCGGATGTTCATAGAGCACCGGAAATATGGTTTGATACCTTTGCAACTGTGTGTTGTCGTCTTGAACGTTAATGTCGAATTCAGTGATGTAAACCGGCAGCCCGGTGGCGGCGAGATTGGTCAAATTGTTGTGCAACGTCGTCGTCGAGGCGCCACCGTTCACTTCAAAATTATGGCCTTGCACGCCAATGCCGTCAATCAATCCTCTTTCTTTGAGCAGATTGATGATTTGAATGTAGCGCGCGTTGGCATTGCCGTCGTTGATGACGCTGTACTCGTTCAAATGCAATTCCGTTTTCGCCGGCAAATATTGCCGCGCCAGTTCAAAAGCTTTGATCACCCAATCCCAACCCGTTGCGCCGTCGCCCCCGAGTGCTCGTTTGTAAGATGGCGGCGCGTGCAGCGGCTCGTTGACCACGTCGCAGTAATCCATGTCGGGATATCTTTGCCCCACTGCCGAGATCCAGTTTACCACTTCCTGATACTGGCTCGCGGAATCAAGGCCGGCGATATGCCCGGGTTCTTGATTTCCCCAAACCAGCGTGTGATGGCGATAAAGAAAGCCGTTATTCTTCGCAAAATTGTAGATATTGTCGAGCTGCTGCCAGTTGAGACTTCCCCATTTTCCCGCATTCTCGGGAGTAACCTGATTCCAATATCTCTTAAAGTTGTTTTCCCGAATACTAAAGCCGTTGCCGATGATGTTACCCACAAACTTGCTTTTGTTGGCGGCAAGCTGGGCAAATGAGAGTTGCGGCGATAGTCCGGTTGCACAGAAAAGCAAAGCAAAGATTGCAGCGCGGCGCTGCTTTAGAAAAATCTTCTCAATTTTCATAGTTCAAACCTCCATACGAATCTGTCGAAAAGAACACGGATACAACTTTTCACTGCATCGGAGGATATGCTCCAACGTACTGACCGCCTTTCTTGGAGGGGCCAAGGAGTTTTTTGATTCCTACCGGCAGCGGCATGGCTGATCCCGCCGCCGGAAATGCGGACAATAATTGATAATTGCCCAACTCAATGCCTTTGAACAACGGGCCATCATAATTCGAAAAATGCCGACTGTTCTTCGAAAACTCCGGATACGACTTGCGCAGATCTTCCAACGACTCAAATCCCGTTTGGCACTTCTCATTCGCTGCCGGGCTCCACAGAATCAAAGGATAAGAGATCCTTTCTGCACCCCGTACGTACACATTGTAATCGAGCTGCTTCATTTGCGGCTTGTTGAGCCTCTCGCACAACGAGGCCGGCTGCCAGACGAACAACAACGATCTATTGAAATCCTTATCGCCGACGAGCAGGTTGTTGGAAAAGATGTGGCCGTCGCGCTCGCCAACATCCGGCCCGGTGCTTGGGTGCCAGCCAAAGTGATCGCCTTGCGCGCTGCGCGCATTGCGGCCAATACAGGCCATGCTGTTCACAAACGTGTTATTGTAGATTTGCACATTCGAGGCATTGAGCACCATGATGCCATGATCATTGTTGACAAAGACATTGCCGGCACAAATCGCGCCTTGGGAGATTTCAAAGAAGAATCCGTTATCACTGGGCCAGAGATTTTCAGTAGAAAATGTGTTGCTCACGCGGCCGACGCCTTCGATCCAATTGTTGGTAAACACCCCATCAACATTGCCGACGTCATACCAAATGCCGTTGGAATTGGGATGTTCGATCACCAAATTATCATTGCACGTCACGCGGTAAGACTGATTGAAAATCTTCACCGCCGCGGGATAGTAGCCGGTGATGTTCTCGATGTTGTTGCGCGTGAAAATATTCCTTTCCAGCAGCACGTCGTTGGAGGCAATAATGTAGATGCCTTCCGTGCTCGTATCACTCACTTTGCAATGCCGAATCGTCATGCGATCGCCGCGCAGATAACCTGCAACGCGCGAGCAAAAGGAAATTGTGCAATGCTCCAGCGTCGTGCCCACCACTTCTTTGCCGTGTTGGGATTCGGGTGAGATGCCTTCCGGCTCGGTGCCTTCGATTTCGAGCGCTCGATAGGCATATTGCGTGAACGTGAGGCCGCGAATAGTATAACCCTTGCGATCCGAAGTTTTGCCATGCGCCTCCTTCGTTGTTCTCAAAATGGCCACATCGAACGCGGTGATCTCCACCAGTTTGTCCGTGGGATCAACGGCGAGATAAACTAAACCGGTTTCGTAATCAATAAAAAAGGTGTTTTCCTCCAATTCGCCTTCCCAACCCGCCGATTGCAGGAACCTGCCATCAACAAACACCATGTCGTTATTGAAACGATGCTGCGGCGTTTTTGCACCCTCGCGATGACGCCGCCACCAATCTTGCGGCCTGGATGGAAATAAACGAGACCACTCGCTGACCCACAATCCGTTGTCTTGCTTCTTCCAATCGGAAGCGACAAATGTTCCTTTCAAAATCGGTAGTTCATCTGCATACGGCTGAATCGTGACGCCTTGATTCAAAATCAAGTTGCCGGTGCGATATGTTCCGCCGCGCATGATGATCGCATCACCGGTCTTCACGCGTGCAATAGCTGCTTCGATGGTTGTTGGCGTGCTTAGTGACTCGCCGGTTTGGTCGGCTTGCCCGTCGGGCGCGACATAATAAATTTTTCCCGCTCCGGCGGGCAGTTTGTACGTTTGCCGGATCGGGCCGTACGGTCCCCCGGAGGGTTGTGCCACGATTGTTGAGCACAAACAGAAAAGAAAACAGCCGAGATAAAATCTCACTTGAACCTCTCTTTCGTTTCGCGTTCAAGCAATAGCGCTGGCAGAAAAATGTGGGATAGAGAAATAAAGCTCCTTTTTATTTTTCCGCCGTGCATTTTTCTGACATTTCAGTTGCACTTCACGCATTTCAGTTCGATACTAATGTCGTTATGCTCGACGCTTCCAAATTAAGAGTGCATCTATCGTCGATGACATCGACATCATCGCCTTGAACAACATTCTTAGCTGCCGAAGTCGTGTAAGTCGAAAAGCTGTTTACGGCACCACTCTCTATTCTAAAGGCCACCTCCAGGGGTGATGAACCTGTATTTACAGCAACAAGAACGACCCTGGAGGATGAACTATCCTTATATGCCGTGATGGAAACATTGCCAGTAGTCGGCCAACTCTTCGAGTCGACTCGGTGATACCCCGGACGAATGAAGCGCGAGAACTGCGACATCACGTAACCCTTTTTTGTCACTGAGCCTTTTGCGCCGCTGTTTCTCTCGCCATCACTGATGGGTCCGTAAAATCTGACGATATACCACCAAACATAAGCGCTCATGCCGGCTTGCATGACGTCGTTGATCTCTTTTGCCACCGGCAAGCACCATGACCAATCATTGGCTTGACTGCCCTCGCCGGACAAATGCTCGGTCATCCAGACTTCTTTTCCCTTTTCTTCCGCCAGCGGATAGCGCGCTAAACCGCCGCCGTAGATGTGCCCGGCAAGAATATCCAAATTTGCGGTGGCCAGCGAATCATTGAGTATCGGGTCAGACAGTTGCCGCCGAAACTGAAACGATTCCGGCGCCATCACCCTGGTTCCAATCGCTTGCGCATTTTCCCTCATGAATTTTAACATCTGCTCCGGATTCCAGTCACATGATTCATAGGTGACATTAACATCGGGTTCATTTTGAACCGATATGGCATATATCGGCACGCCGTTGTCTGACATAAAATCCGCAAATGCGTCCAAATGAGCGGCATAGTCATCATACGCATCTTCTCTAAGCTCGCCACCCACCAAATTGTTGTTGGTTTTCATGGAAGCAGGCGGAGACCAGGGTGAAGCAATAATCGTTGCTCCCATGTCGTATGCTTTCTTGGCTGTCGGTACGTTAATGTTCCATTCATTACTATTCGGTTGAACACGCAGGCGCAGAATCGTAAACCCGAGCTGGCCTTCTCCGGTACCGAAAGCGGTCTCAATTTCAGCATCTGTCATATCAGCCCGCCATTGCAGTATGTTGGCTGCGCCGAAGCCTCTGATAATCTGCTGAACACTGTCCAAATTAACCACAGTCGTGGCGATGGCATTTACACTGAAATTAATCGTTGTATCATTCCGTACCGGAACGTTCTCAACTTGTTGAGAAACTACTATTGGAAAGGTATTGTCTGTATTTTCGATACGAATCGAATAATTCCCATTGTGAATATAATGCCCTGCAATCCTGTTCATGTGCAGTACTGGTGAAGAAAACGCGGGCGGAAGTGATACCGAACTTCTGCCGCGTGAATCAAAAATCATTTTTCTGACCTGAGATTCATCTCCGGCTTGAAGCTTGTAAAAGTAGATTCCGCCGGCGACTCTTTTGCCAAAATTATCCCGGCCATCCCAGAACAGGTGATGTAAGCCGGCGATTTGGCTGCCAACTACAAACGTTCTGGCTTCCCTGCCGAGAATGTCATAGATCGTCACTTGAACATCAGCACCTTTTCCAAGCCGATAAGGTATGGCCGCTGCTGAAGAAAACGGATTTGGATAACTTTGCCCCAGCTCAAAATTATCCGGCAGGCCATTGGTATTGGATTCCACCGAGGTTATTAGGCCGACCTGATAAAACCCGGAAGCATCCGTCAAAGCCGAAAATTTTATCGTGGTGTCGGCATTGTCGATAAAGGTCACGAAGGCATTTTGCACCGCAAACCTGGAAGCAGTCACTCTTCCTTGCACGGATAATGTCTGAGCATTTGCTTGCGAAAAGAACACAATCAAACAAAGGAGAAGAAAAACACATTGATGCTTCAGGCTACGATATTGGTTGAGTTGCCATTTCATCATGAACTCTCTTTCTTTATTTCAGCAACGTCACTCTTCTGACGATCTCCCGGTTACCGCTTTCAAGCCTGATCGCATAGACGCCGCTGCCGACCAATTCGCCGTTATCATTCCGCCCGTTCCAAACCGACGAATACGATCCCGGCGTCTTATGTCCGCTTTCAAGCAATCGCACCCGCCTTCCGGCCATATCATAAATCGCCAGTTCATAGTCCGCTTCGATTTCAAGCTGATAAGCGATGCTGGTAGAAGGGTTTCCCGCAGAGCGGGATGTCGCTGCGCTCCAGAACGGATTGGGATAGTTCGGCAACAAGGAAAATGACTTCGCCACTTGGTCCGATTCCTCAACGGAAGTTGGCGCCGACTCAAACTTGTAGATTTTTGTCGGGCTGGAAAAATTAAGCGCAACGACGTAGATCTCATAATTCTCATCCTGGCCGAAGGATGATATGCGAAAGTCTTCATCGGTCAACAAGGTGTTGGTGTAAGAGCCGTCGCCGTTGTCTTCCAGAGACCAAACGCGACCGGAGCACCAATCGCCGTAAATATATTTTCCGGCAAGCTCGGGACGGCCCGGGCCGCGGTAAACGGCGCCGCCTGTTATCGAACAATCAACGTCGCGGTTTGCATAAACATAAACCGGCGGATCGTATTTGCCAATATCGCAATTTACTCCCGGGCGGCAACCCATGCCTTCGGTCTGGCTCCAGCCATAGTTTTTGCCGCACTCAACGACGTTGATTTCTTCCCAGCTATCGAATCCTACGTCGCCCACCCAGATTTTCCCGGTGACATGATCGATGTTGAAGCGCCAAGGATTGCGGAATCCGTAAGCAAAAATTTCTTCGCGAAAACCCTGGGTGTTGCCGGCAAAAGGATTGTCCGGC
>SZPB01000012.1 GCA_030263535.1 Cytophagia bacterium CHB2 | reverse complement strand
GCCGTATTTTTGATCGCGCGCCGCTTCTTTGGCGTGCAAACGGCCTTGCTGGCGGCGCTTTTTACCGCCATTTCACCGTTTGAGATTGGCTGGTCTCGCCTCTCGCGCATGTACACGCTGTTTCAGTTTTTGTTTCTGCTCGGAAGCTATGCCTTCTATCGCGGCTTCGAAAGCGAGGGCGGCGGCCTCTTCGGTGAATGGCAGAAAAAGTTCCTGCGCAATGCCTGGCTGCAACGCTTGCTGGCGGCATGGAATTTAAATGTCTTTTGGCTGCTGATCGCGCTGATTGCCTTGTTGATTTCTTTTAAAGTGCACGATCTCACCGCGCTTTTTGTTGTCGGCCTGATATTCTACACCGGCATCATGGCAATCGTGCAGTGGCGCAACCAGGGACTGATACAGGCCATGCGGGGAAAATATTTCATCGTTTTTTGGATTCTTATTTTTGTACCGATTGTCGCGCTAGTGACCGTGCCGGCATTGCGCGCGTTTCTCGATTACGCGCTGGGCTTCATGCCCAAATGGGCGGAAGGCACGCGCTTTCAGAAACGCATGCTCTTTTTCGATTTTATGTTCGATCACTACAATTTTCCCATGGGGGTGCTGTTCGTTATCGGCGCTTATCAGGTATTGGCCCGCATGCATCGCGACGGCATTTATGTTTTATCTTTGTTCGTGAGCACGCTGTTCATGTTCATGACAGCGTTTTCGTATCGGCATTTCCAATATCTGTTTCATGTTTATGCGTTCTTCATCATGCTCTGTGCTTTTGCGTTTTCGAATATCATGGCGTCTGAACTCGAAACGATCAAGAGCCGGTGGTTTTCAAAATCGCGGCTGTCGCAGGGCGTTATTGCAGCAATCGTCTTCTGCGTGTTTCTCGTTTGGCTGCCGATCACGCCTTCGGTGCGGCTGGCGCGGCGCATTCCCGCCAGCGAAGACGGCAGCTTCAACGGCGCGATGTACATGGAAGAATGGCGGGAAGCCTGCCAATTCGTGCGCGAACACAGCGACAGCAGTGATGTGATCATCTCGACCGATGCCCTCGGTACGCTGCACTATCTCGGCAGGGTTGATTATGATCTCAATTTTGCCGACCTTGATCTGTCGATGGGCAGCAATCTCAAGGATGCTAAGGGCGAGTATTTTGACTTGTACTCGGGCAAGCCCTACATCAAAGATTTGGCACAGTTGCAAAGGCTGGTGGCAGAGAAGAAGACGATTTGGATGCTGGGGCAACAATATAAAATGCTGGAGGCCCCCGTATTCGTGCCCGTGCCGATGCGCGAGTATATTGTCTCCAATTTTGAACGCGCGCTGACGACGGTCAACAGCACCGTACTGGTTTATCGCTATCCGCCGCAACCAGCCTCGGGCAAGAAAACAGAGACGCAATTCTGAGAAGGTGGCATACAGGAAAGCTTGTGGATCATTTATGAACATTGCAATCATGGGAATTCGGGGAATTCCCGCAAACTATGGCGGGTTTGAAACATTTGCGGAACATTTGGCCACGCGTTTGGTCAAGCGCGGGCATCACGTTACGGTGTATGGCCGCTCTAATAATATCAAATTCAATGCGCCCTACTACCAGGGCGTGCGTCTGGTAATTTTGCCGACGATCAGCCACAAATATCTCGATACCGTAGCGCACACGTTTCTTTGCGCCTGGCACGCTGCCCTCAAAGAAAAATTCGACGCGATTTTGGTTTGCAACAGCGCCAACGCTGCCTTTTGCATCATTCCCCGCTTATTCGGGCAAAAGGTGGCTATCAATGTCGACGGACTGGAATGGCAGCGTAAGAAATGGAACAAGCTTGGCCAATGGTATTACAAAATTTCCGAGTGGCTCTCCACCAAGCTTGCCAATGTCGTAGTTACCGATTCCAAGTTTATCAAGCGCTATTATCTGGAAAAATTCAAGAAAGATTCTGTGTTTATTCCCTATGGCGCGCCCACGGAAAAAGTGCCGGCAAACGACACGCTCAAAAAATACGGCTTGCAGGCAGGCGATTATGTTCTTTACGTCAGCCGCTTCGAGCCGGAAAACAATGCCCATCTCGTGGTTAAAGCATTTGAACAGGTGAAGACCAACAAACGCCTGGTGATGGTTGGCGATGCGCCCTACAGTTCAGACTATATTGAAAATCTCAAGGCAACTAAAGACGCACGCATTCTCTTCACTGGTTATGTGTTCGGCCACGGCTATCGCGAGCTGCAATCGAATGCCTATTTTTACGTGCAGGCAACCGAAGTCGGCGGCACCCATCCGGCGTTGCTCGAGGGCATGGGGTTCGGCAATTGCGTGCTGGCGAACGATGTGCCGGAACATCGCGAAGTGCTGGAAGACGCCGGTTATTTCTTCAGCACGAAAGAGAACGGCGACCTGGCAACAAAAATGCAGTATTTGCTGGATCATCCCGAGGCGGTAACACAAGCAGCGCGAAAGGCCGTTGAAATCATCAAACGTGAATATACCTGGGAAAAAATCGCCGACGATTACGAAAAGTTATTCCATGACATGTCTCAGCGAAATTCTTGAGCTGAGATCCTGAGTTTTGTGATTTTATCCTATCGCCCGCAGAATAGAACCCCCAGTCCCAAGCCCTGGGTCTGTAAACAGGGAGGCTCGAAGTTCTGAGGGCGAATTTTTTGATGGCTAAGGCAAGGTTCCTTCCCAAAAATCAAATGCGCTTTTAAATGAATTCAAAAAAACACCTCGATTGGCCCTTTCTGGGCTTGCTGTTGGCGGCATTATTGTTTCGCCTTTTCCTGCTCAACTTTCGCTACGCCGTCGGCTGGGACGAGCCTCATTATCTCAATCTGGCAGCGAGCTTCATTGCCGGAGAATTTAAGAACTGGCTGCATCCCTTTTGGTCGCCCATGTATCCGATGCTGGCCGGGCTTATGGCCGCGCTCACCTCGGAGGTGGAACTGGCCGGTCGTTTCGTTAATGTCATTTGCGGCACACTGTTGCTCTGGCCGATTTATCGCTTGGGCGTCGATCTCGTGGGAAGGGCAAGCGCGTTATGCGCGGCTGCCGTGCTCGCCCTTTACCCGCCCATGGCCTTCGCTTCAACCAGTGCGCTGGCAGAGCCTTCTTACATGCTGTTCGCCTGTTTGGGCGTTTGGTCGGGCTGGGAAGCGCTTAAACGCGGCTCACTGCTGCGCGCTTTCGCAACGGGCGTATTTATCGGGCTGGCCTATTTGACGCGGCCGGAGGGCGTAGGCTTCTTGATCGTCTATTGTGTATTTGCCAGCCTTCTGTTTGGCGTTCAGTTATTTCAAAAACAAAAAAATGCAGCGCTCAAACTGGGGGTGATCGCTGCCCTGGCTTGGCTCCTAACGGCGTTTCCTTACATTTTTTATCTCCACGGCGAAACCGGCCGCTGGACCTTGAGCGCAAAAGGAGCAGCCGTGCAGCAGTTGGAAGCGCAATATTTCTCGCCCGGCAAACTCGGAACCTTTGATTCGCTGTCAGAGGATAACCGCACTTATCCCAACGATCAAATTTATCACGACGGCGATTTTGTGCAGGCAACCGCCAAACAGGGCGGCCCGCCGATCCAAAATTCATTGGGACTATTGCTTAAAAAGTATGCAACACATTTTTATCGGTTGACACGCTCCGAACTGGCGGCAATCTTTTCGCTGGGTTTACTCGTGCCTTTCATTCTTGGTTTGTTCGGCAGCGCGTGGCGCGCCGAACAAATGCGCTTGAGTTTATACTTACTGTGTTTTGTCGGCTTCTTTTGGTTTATTGTAGTCCCGTTGTTTCATATCAATGAACGCTATTTGACCGCATTATTGCCGATCGCGACGATCTGGATTGGACGCGGTATAATCACGCTCAAAAGCTGGTTTTTGGAGATATTCACGCAATTCACTTCGAACAACATTATAAAAAAACTTGGGTCGCAGCGACTTGCCTGGGCTGGGGCCGCTGGCGTGGTGATGATCTTCGCGTTTCTAACCCAACTCGGCAGCATCGTGCAGCGCTCACCGCATGACGTTGATTTTTGGAGCGAGGCGATCGAGCTTAAGCAGGCGGGGCAATGGCTGCGCCAACATGCGGGCGCCGCACCGGTTTTGATGAGTTACAATAAAGCGATAAATTTTTATGCAGGAAATCATAACATTCGCTCGGGCGCAACCTTTTCACAGAACGAATGGCCGCGGCTCGCGCAATATGCGCATTATCGCGGCGTGACGCATGTGGTGTGGGCCGAACGTTACGCCTCGCATTTTCCCAATTTGTTGCAGCTCAATGATCCGGCCACGGCGCCGCCGGAGTTGACGGCGATTTATGACGAGACGCAAGCCCCCGGGCTGCGAACGATCATCTACCGGTTCGCAGCGCTCACGCCGGGAAGCGAGGAGACTTCCAAGAAAGAACAATAGCACAAAAGTATTCAGACTAAAGTAATTGCGCATCTCAAGGACCGGCAAAAGCGAAATGACTGTACATGCGGCATGGCTGTGTCCAATCAGGAAAGTTAGTCGAGGAGAATGATCTGTTGCACGAAATTAGCCATTTTGAAATCGGCGCGGTTAAAGGCGTCCGGCATGTGAAAGCAGAGGGTGGAGCGATGCCAGAGCGTAAGGAAGCCGCGGCGCGCACGAAAGTCACATTTTCGATCGTGCTGCCCGTCTACAATGAAGAAGCCAACATACCGATGATCTATGAACGCCTCACGAAAGTTTTGGAAACGTTAGGCGAGCCTTACGAAATTATTTTTATCAACGACGGCAGCCGCGATCGTTCGCGCGACTTGTTGCGCGAGCTGCATCATCGCGATCCGCGCATCAAGCTCGTGAGTTTCACCCGCAATTTCGGCCATCAAACCGCGGTAAGCGCGGGGCTTGACTTTGCAACGGGCAGCGCCGTGATCGTCATGGACGCGGATTTGCAGGATCCGCCGGAATGCCTGCCGCAATTTATCGCCAAATGGCGCGACGGCTATGACGTGGTGTATGCCATTCGCACCAAGCGAAAAGAAAATATTTTCAAGCGCGCCGCGTATGCCGCCTTCTATCGCATCCTCAAGCGCATCGCGGATATCGACGTTCCGCTCGATAGCGGCGATTTTTGCATCATGGATCAAAAAGTCGTGAGCGTCATGCGCGCCATGCCGGAGCGCAACCGTTTTGTGCGCGGCATTCGAAGCTGGGTGGGATTCCGGCAAATCGGCCTGGCCTACGAACGGGACGAACGGTTTGGTGGTGAGACGCACTACACGCTGTACAAGCTCATCAAGCTTGCGGTGGATGGATTCGTTTCATTTTCGTACGCGCCGCTCCGCATGGCCGCCCTTCTGGGTTTTATCACCTCCGGCATATCATTCGTCGCGGCGTTGGTGCAACTTTATAAACGCCTGTTCGTGCCAAGCTCATACGTACCGGGTTTCGCCTCCCTCATCATTGCCGTGCTTTTCTTAGGTGGCATTCAATTGATTACCATCGGCATCATCGGTGAATATCTGGGGCGTATTTTTGATGAAGTTAAGCGCCGGCCACTTTACCTCCTGGATGAAACGCTTGGCTTTGGCGAGCAAAATCGTTCCGCATCTGCATGAAACTGTTGGTAATTGAAGTGGCAAGCAATTGTTGTTGATTAAATTAATGTTAAGATGCTTGCATGATCATCTCATTAATTTCGCTCTGAAGGTGCCATGAGCAAGACCTATGCAAACATCATCTTTCTGATCTCGATTGCCACCACCATTACCGGCCAGTTGCTGCTCAAAAAGGCGACAGCCTCCCAGCGTTTCAGCCTTGATCCGACGCAGTTACTTTCAACGCTGACGGCGTTGCTGCTCAACCCCTATCTCATGGGTTGGGTGTTGAGCGCGGGAATCAGCGCGACATTGTGGATTGTCGTGCTCTCGCGTTTCGAATTAAGCCTTGCCTTTCCGGTATCAACCACCTTGAGTTACATTTTGATTTTGGTGCTGTCCTGGTGGCTCTTCGACGAACAAATGACCGTGACTCGATGGATCGGGATTGGATTGATGAGCGTGGGAATTTTCATGACGTATCAGAGCTGAGCCATGACCAACAATTCTCACGCCCATGGAACACAGCACGAACGGCATCAGCTTGTCGATTTTTTTCCCGGTCTACAATGACTGGGGAACGATCGGAAGCATGGCAGCGCTGGCAATTGCGACCGCCGAGCAAATTACCAGCGACTTCGAGGTCATTTTAGTCAACGATGGCAGCGGCGAGAGCACGCTAGAGGTGCTCAACTTTCTTGAGAAAAACTTCCCCCAGCTTCGCGTCGTTCATCACAAGATAAACCGGGGATACGGGGGCGCGCTGAAAAGCGGGTTTAACGCTGCCACGAAGGATTATATTTTTTACACCGATGGTGATGCGCAGTACGACGTGCGCGAGTTAAAAAAACTCGTGTCTGCGATGCGCCCCGGCATCGATATCGTCAACGGGTACAAAATCAAGCGGAACGACCCCTGGTATCGCATCGTCATTGGAAAGCTGTATCATACCGTCACCAAGCTGGCTTTCGGCTTCACCATTCGCGATGTGGATTGCGATTTCCGGCTGATGCGGCGCGGCATTTTTGATCGCATCCATCTTGAACACAACAGCGGCGTGATCTGTGTCGAGATGATCAAAAAAATGCACGATGTCGGGTGCCGCTTTGCAGAAGTGCCGGTGACACATTTTCATCGCGCCAGCGGCAAATCGACGTTTTTCAAGTTCCGGCGCATTGCGCGCGTGGGCGTCGATCTCACCAAATTATGGTGGCGTCTGGTCGTCAAAAAACAATCCCAACTCAAACATCCCGTTCATGCTCGAGCTCACGAAATCGTTTCATGACAAAAACGTCATGATCACCGGCGGGTTGGGTTTCATCGGGTCCAACCTGGCGATTCGCTTGGCGGAGATGGGAGCTCGCGTAACTGTGGTCGATTCGTTGATCGATGACTACGGCGGCAATTTTTTCAATCTGCGCGGTTATGAAGAACGCATCCGCATCAATATCGCGGACGTGCGCACGCGCCCGACTATGAATTATCTCGTGCGCGGCCAGCATTACATTTTCAACCTCGCCGGGCAGGTCAGCCATATCGACAGTATGGAAAACCCCTACAACGATCTTGAGATCAATTGCATCAGCCAGCTTTCGATTCTCGAAGCCTGCCGCAAGTTCAATCCCGAGGTCAAGATCATTTTCGCCGGAACGCGGCAGCAATACGGCAAGCCGCAATATTTGCCCGTCGACGAACGCCATTTGATGATTCCGACCGATGTCAACGGCATCAACAAAATTGCGGGCGAAACCTATCATTTGCTCTACAACAACGTTTACGGCATTCGCGCCTGCTCGCTGCGCTTGACCAACACCTATGGCCCGCGCATGCTGATGAAACACAATCGCCAGGGGTTTATCGGTGTCTTTATTCGCCAGGCAATCAATGGCGAAGAAATCAAAATATTTGGGGATGGCAAACAGCGCCGGGATTACAACTATGTTGATGATGTCGTCGACGCATTCCTGCTCGCTGCGGCAGATGAGCGCGCCAATGGCGAGGCCTTCAACCTCGGCGGCATGGAAGTGTTCAGCCTCTTGCGCTTTGTCGAAATGTTGATCGAGATCACCGGCACCGGTTCCTACAAAATCATACCGTTCCCGGAGGAAAAAAAACGGATCGACATTGGCGATTATTACGGCAATTATGAAAAGATCCGCAGCGTGCTGGGGTGGGAGCCGCAGGTGAGATTGCGCGACGGCCTGGAACGCACCGTGAAATATTTCCAACAACACAAAAACGAGTATTGGCCCAAAGATGAAAATCAGTTTTCTTGACATGTCCCGCCAGCATACGGCGATGAAAAATGAAATTGATGAAGCCCTGGCGCGTGTGTTCAACCGCGCCTGGTTTATTTTGGGAGAAGAAGGCGAGGCGTTCGAGCAGGAATTCTCCGCTTATCTTGGCGCGCGGCATGGCGTGGGTGTCGGCTCCGGCACCGAAGCGTTGCATCTGGCCCTGCTCGCCTGCGGCGTTACTGCGGGCGACGAAGTCATCACCGTGCCGAATACGGCGGTACCGACGATCTCCGCAATTTCATTCGCAAACGCCAAACCCGTGTTGGTGGATATCGATCCGGCAACCTACACGATGGATGTTTCACAAGTCGAGGCGGTGATCACGCCGGCGACGAAAGTTTTGCTGCCTGTGCATCTTTACGGGCAAACGGCGAACCTTTCGCCCTTGCTTGAAATCGCGCGGAAGCACAATCTTCGTGTGGTGGAAGATGCCTGCCAGGCGCACGGCGCAACCTTTGAACAGCGCAAGGCCGGAACTTATGGTGAGGCGGGCTGCTTCAGCTTCTATCCCAGCAAGAATCTCGGCGCTTACGGCGACGGCGGTTTTGTATGCACCAATGATCCTGAGATTGCCGAACGTTTGCGGCTGTTGCGCAATTACGGACAAACCAAGCGTTATTATCATGCGACCAAGGGTTTCAACAGCCGGTTGGATGAGTTGCAAGCTGCCGTTCTGCGGAGGAAGCTGCTCTACCTTGATTATTGGAATGCCCGGCGGCGAGAGCTGGCGCGGCTCTACGATCAACTGCTGCAGGGCTTGCCAATAGTATTACCGCAGACGATGACGTGGGGCGAACACGTGTTTCATCTTTATGTCATTCGCTGTGACCGGCGCGATGAACTTTGTTCCTTTTTGGCCGAACGCGGCATTCAAACCATCATTCACTATCCCGTGCCGGTGCATTGCCAGGAAGCCTACCAGGATTTAAACCTGCCGCTCGGCGCTTTGCCGGAAGCGGAAAAGGCCGCCCAGGAAATCGTGTCGCTGCCGCTCTACCCCGAGATTCGAGAAGATGAAATCGAGTTCGTGGCGGCATGTGTCCGGGAATTTTATCACCGGTGATTTTCGCATTTGCCTGCTGGTAACACTTCTGTTCACGAGAGAAAATCGCAGATAAGAATCCCGAAAGGTTGTTCCGATGGCGGCCTCCTCAACCTCAACCCTCATGCTCCCGCAAGAATACCGTATCATGTTCGAAGCGGAGAATTCGCATTGGTGGTACCGCGCGCTGCGCTGTTGGCTCGAGCATGTCGTCCGCCGATATGTTTCCAATGACGGATGGCTATTGGATGCCGGATGCGGCACGGGCGCGACATTGGCTTTGTTGCAATCGTTGAACTACAAATCCCTCGGCTTTGACCTCTCCCTCTCCGGACTGCAATTCGCTTGCAATCGCGATCACATGTTCAATAAATTGTGCTGCGCGTCCGTAACAAATTTGCCGTATTCCTCCAACAGTTTCACCGGCATTATTTGTGCGGATGTTTTATATTTGCTGCACGACGATGATGAAGTCAATGCCTTGCGAGAATTCAAACGGGTATTGCGGCCCGGCGGTGCGCTCATTTTGAACTTGCCGGCCTACGAATGGTTGCGCGGCGAACACGATCAAGCCGTCTCGACGCAACGCCGCTATACCGCCAAAAGCTTGCGGCAAAAATTGCGGGCGGCGGGCTTCGAGCCGCTGCGCCTCGAATACCGCTACATGATGTTTTTACCGGCGCTCGCCCTCGTTCGCCGGGTGTTGCGCAGCGGCAAGCAAGATGCTGCCAAGGCCAGTTCCGACCTTACCCTAAACTTCGGTCTATTGAATTCCATGCTCACCTATATAACGCACACGGAAGAGAGATTCGGGCGGTTCATCATCAGGCCTTTTGGCACCTCAGTTTGCGCTGTCGCGAAAGTTTCACATTGAAACAGTCGTTCACGATAGGGCAGTTTATTCGACGAAACGCCTGTTTTCTTTATTATTGAACAAGTGTTACCCTGCCAATCTCTTTAAAATCATAGTTGCCGAGCATAAATTAATCTGTGGCGTATTTGTATTCTTGGATTGAAATTTGCTTAATGCAAAAGAATGATGCACAAACGTGACACTTTGTTTCTTGCGGCCGCACACAGGAAATCGTGATGGAACCATTGCTGTTCAAAACAAGAATCATCGGAGTTGTTTTTTTTGCCGCTATTTTTATTGCCGGCTTTCTGCTCACAACGAATCGGCGCCGATTTTTGCTTGCGTACGGCACCATTACCGCCGGCTTCCAAATCGAATTGCTGCTTACCTACTTCGGCGCTGTAATTACGCTCAGCTACCTCGCCTTTCTCGCACTGCTGATTTATTCGTTCATTGAACCGAAACGCGATATCAAACATCCCAAGCCGCGCGTGCTGTGGCCGTGGCTTGGCATGCTATTCTTTGCTGCGCTCGCCGTCACCAAAGCGATCGACCCGAATATGGCGCGCGCCCCGTTCGTGATGTTCGCGTTCGATGTGATCATGTTCTTTGCCGTGCTGCGCACGGTGAAAACGTCCGGCGACGTGCGCTTTTACGTGGGCTGCTTGATGGCCGCGATCATCGTACAGAGCATGATCGGGCTGCTGCAATACAAATTCCCTTTTTTCAAGATCGGCGTCATCGATCATTATCAATCCTACATGTGGTGGCGCGCGAAGGGCACGTTTTTTCATGCCAATCACTACGGCATGTTTTTGCTGCTCACCCTGCCGCTCGCGCTGCGCTATCTCATCAACGCGATGGCGGAGCGCAACGCCAAATGGATGATGTACGGTTTCGCGACGTTCGGCATCGGCCTCGTGGCGTTGCTGGCCAGTTATAATCGCGGCTCGTGGGGCGGCTTGGTTTTTGGCTTATTGATCATGCTGGCCGTCGATTTCACCAAGCGCGGCGTGAAAATTCGCCGCATTCTGTCGAATTTGCTGGCGCTGGCTTTTTTGGGTGTCGGGTTGTTGTCGATAAAATTTGCGCCCAAAATTTATGATCGCGTGTTCCAGGATGACGCGGAAGGTCAGCTCGAAGGCCGCGGCGAGCAAATCGACGAAGCCATCCCTTTGATTCTGAGCAACCCCGTAATCGGCGTGGGTTATAACAACGATCGTTTTTATGCTTCGGTGATTTTCGTGCACAATGTCTACATGTTGATCGCGGCCGAAATCGGCATTCCTGGGCTGCTCTGTTTTCTATGGTTCATGCTCGAGATCCTCCGTGAAATTTGGGCGGTGAGCCGGTCCAGCGTGCTCTACTGTGCCAATTATGCGCGCGGGGCGCTCGCCGGCATGCTTGGTTTTTGCCTGGCCGCATGGGTCGGCCCGGATTTTTGGATTAATTACGGTGTGCAATCTTACTTTTGGCTCGTTCTCGCGTTGCTGTTCGCCGTCAGCCGCTTGAAACGTGTGATGTTGTTCAAACAAAAACAAATGGCGCTCGCGCAAAAGAACAAACGCTCGCCACAACCTCATGAAACGAATTTATCGCAATCATAAACAAAATCCGGGAGCTTCGTCCGCGCCTCCCTCCCGCCTGTTGCTGCTCGCATTGGCGTTGTTGCCCTTCCTCAGCGTTCCGCTCATCGGCACACAATTGTATTTTCGCCACGACGATTCCGCCGTGATATTGTGGGCAAAGGAATTCACCTCGCCGTTTTACCACGCCGTTTCGCCGGATCCTGCTGTCAACGGCTTTGACAAATACCCCGGCATGGGGCCGTATTGGCGTCCCTTTGTTTATCTTTACGTCAAGGGCCTGTGGAATTTTTTTGGCCTTACAGCGGGGCCATATTATGTCGTGGGCGGCTTGCTGTTCATGATCGCGGTTTATTTCCTGTTCCGCCTGGCCGAACAGCGCTGGGGCCTGGCCACCGCTGTGTGGAGTTGTCTGGCGTTGATGGCCGCCTTTTATGGCTCCATGTACAATTTGTATCATTTGACCATTCAGGTTTCATTTTTCTACCAGATCACGCTGCTTTATTTCTTTTGGGCGTATTTGCAAAACCAGCGCTGGCCACACTTGCTGGGCATGTTGGTATTTCTCGCTCCGGCCATGAGTCGCCAAACCACGCCGGTGTTGATGGTTGCGATTTTGGTAGCGGTGTTACTCGAACAACGCAAACAAGCCCTGGCGTTTCTGCGCAATAATTGGCTTGCCCTCGTATTATTGCTTCCGAGTTTTTATCTGATCTCGCTTTCCCCGCAAACCAGCGCAGGCTCGGTGCTCGCGGAAGGCGCGAATGTCGCGGCGATTATTGCATTCTTGCGGGAACGCTTCTTTTATTACGGCGGCCTCTTAACCAGCGGCATCACCGGCGCGCTATTGCTGTCGCTTATTGGCGGCGGCGTTTTGCATCATCTGGCCGGTCTGGCTAAAACCAAATTCCATTTTGATAAAGCGCAGTGGCTGTGGCCGCCGCTCACGTTCATCCTGGCGTTCGGTTTGATGGCATTGCAACCGTTTGCGATTTACTGGTTCGTGTTCTGTTGTATATACTTGTTCATCATTGATGATCAACTCCGCTTGCCGATAGCGTGGGCCGGCGCGTCGTTAATTTGCTTCCTTTCGGCAAAATATTATCACAACGGCTATCTTTTGGAAGCCGGTTTTGCCCTGGCGCTCGCCATGGGTGTATTGATCATGCGGCTGTCGCAGCCGCTTGTGCTCATGTGGCAGAGATTTGCCGTTCGGCCGCGTGTAAAGATTCCGGCGTTGGCTGGCGGCGCCGCGCTGTTGGCGGCGCCCTTCGCACTTGTGCTTGCCGGTAAAACGCCCGCTCTGGCCGAGCCGTTTGAAGTCGTGAAAATCGCCTTCGATTCCAACCAAAATTTTCAAGAATTGATGAATTATTTGCGCTATGAAATGCCCAGCAATGCCGCGCTCTATGAATTTACCGAAGAAGAATTGGGCACAACGCGCTTCGATCGTCGCCACATTTCATTGCGCGAGCGCGCGCGTCGGGTTAAAATTATGAATGCGGAGGACAAGCTCGTCATGCTCCGCGCGCTCGATCGCAGCGATTTGCAAATTCATCCTGCCGCGGCATGGCAAGCGGCGGATCAAACGCAGGAAGCCTATTTTCTCGCCTGCAACAACTTCGAAAAAGAAATGGCGCAGCAGCAGTTCGATCTCATTGTCGTGAAGGAATTCCAGCGCGCCACGGATTCCGCCGCAATTTACCGGCTGGTGCGGGAGGCGACAGCAACCGCTTCACCCGCCGCGCCCTCGCCGGGCGGCGAGCAGCCTACCGAACTGAATGCGAGCAAGCCGGCGCTATGAAAATTTTGATGATCGACAAATATCACTTCATCAAAGGCGGCGCGGAACGTTATTATTTTGAACTGAAGCGCATTCTCGAACGTCACGGCCATGAAGTGATTCCCTTCTCGATGCACCATCCAGAAAATTTTCCTTCGGATTGGTCGGCGCATTTCGTGTCCTACATCGAGTATAACGGCAACGGCGCGCTGCACAAAGTCATGGAAGCGCCTAAGGTTTTTGGTCGCATGCTGTATTCCACGGAAGCCAAGGCTAAAGTCGAAAAGCTCGTCAATCGCGTGAAGCCCGATCTCGTGCATTTGCACATGATCGATCATCAACTATCGCCTTCGATTCTGCACGTGTTTCAGCGGCACGGCATTCCCGTTATGCAAACATGCCACCAATACAAACTGGTGTGCCCGAGTTACCGGCTGTTGATCATGCGGGAGAACCGTATTTGCGAAAAGTGCGTGACTGGCAATTTTTATCATGCGCTGCTCGAACGCTGCCACAAAGATTCGCTCGTGGCAAGCGCAATGGTTGCCGCCGAATCCTATTTGCACAAATGGATGAAGATTTACGATGTCATTCGTCTCTTTCACGTGCCCAGCCGGTTCTTGGGTGATAAGCTGTTGCAAAGCGGCGTCGATGCACAGCGGGTTTGGCATCAGTTTTATACCATTGAAATGCGCGACTTTCCCTATTCGCCGGAGTTTGATGATTATTTCGCGTACTACGGCCGTTTGTCCGAAGAAAAGGGCATTATGACGCTGCTGCAAGCGTTGCGCAACGCGCCGATTTCGAAGCTGATGATAATCGGGGACGGGCCGCAACGCCCCGCGCTCGAACAATTTGTTGCAAAGCATGATCTCAAAAACGTTGTGTTCATGGGAAATCGTTCGGCGCAGGAATTGGTTTCATTGGTCGGCCGGGCAAAATTCGTGGTGGTACCGAGCGAATGGTATGATAATTCACCGCTGGTGATTTACGAGTCTTTCTCCATGGGCAAGCCGGTGATTGCCACGCGCATGGGCGGCATGCCTGAACTGATCGAAGACGGGGTGAACGGCCGCCTCTTCGAGGCCAAGGATGATCAGGCCTTGACAGTATTGATCAATGATATGCTCCGCGATGAAACCCGGCTAAAAGCCATGGGCCGTGCCGCGCGCCAAACGGCCGAGCGCGAATTCGATCCGGAAACGCATTACCGCAAGATGCTGGTGGCGTATCAAAGTCTGTTGCCATAAAACCGTTGCACTCAACCTCATCGGAAAGAGATCATTCAAAAAAATGATTAGACTCGACCCTGATATTTTCGCTTTACTGGCCTGCCCGGCGTGCAAAGCAAGCCTTGGTCGCGAGAATTCTGCACCGGCGGGATTGGCATGCCCGGCGTGCGGGCGATCGTATCCGAGTGTGCGCGGCGTTCCGATATTGATCAATGAAGACAATTCGATTTTCTCGATTCAGGATTATGTTCAGCCCAACACGCAAAGCGAGCAGTTGGACAAGCATGTCAGGCAGCGAGGGGGGCTGACTCAGCGCTTGCGTGCACTGATTCCACAAAACGTCAAGAACATCGGCGCTGATGAAAATTACGCAAGATTCGCGCATGCGCTGTTGGAAAGAACTCCGCAGCCTCTCGTTTTGGTTATCGGCGCCGGCGCAGAGGGCGCGGGAATGTCTCAAATTCTGAAAAATCCCACGCTGCGCTTCATCAACACCGAAATTTTTATCGCTTCCAATATTCATCTCGTGGTTGATGGGCATGATATTCCGCTGCAAGCAGAATCGGTTGACGGCGTGATTATTCAGGCAGTGCTGGAGCACGTTGTCGATCCGGCCCGTGTTGTGCAGGAGATTTACCGCGTACTCAAACCCAACGGCCTGGTGTATGCTGAAACGCCGTTCATGCAGCAGGTTCACATGGGGCGGTATGATTTTACCCGCTTCACGCATTTGGGACATCGCCGGCTGTTTCGCCAATTCGACGAAATTGCCAGCGGCGCGGCCTGCGGCGCGGGCAGCGTTTTGGCGTGGTCGATCGAACATTTTTTCCTGAGTTTTGCCGGCAGCAAAAGGGCACTGCGCGCCGTGATTATTCTCATAACCCGGCTGCTCTTCTTTTGGCTGCCCTATCTCGATAAATTGACGATCAAATCGACCGCCACTCTTGACGCTGCCTCGTCTTACTATTTTCTCGGCAGCAAGGGTTTCCAAACTTTACCGGACCGTTTGTTGATTCAACAATACCGCGGCGCACAGCAGTAATTCCGGTCGGTTGGTGATTAAATTCCGGCCACAGTCGCCGTATTTTTTACAGCAGGTTCAAGAACTGTCTCGGCAGGCTGGAACTGTTTCGGCAAAGTTCAACAATCAAAAAGGCGAACACGAGAGCTCTGCTACGCTTTGAGTCAAATGTGAAGTATTCGTAACCCTTGCATCCGCATATCTTCCGTAAAACGCTAACACGTGTCAACGTGCGTATATATAAATACGCATAGTTGATTTCTGGGCATGTGTTGGCACGCGTGTTGCATAAAAAGCCAGGTCAAAGCAGATTTTGAGAATGAAAGTTACGGCTCGACAACACAATCCCGCGCCGGCGGGGCACATGCATCCAGGATGGGTATTTAACTTTCATGGATGAGATCACAATGATGAGACGAAAGGACACGCCGTTGTGCTGGTCTCGAAAATTGGGAACGTTTTTTTTGATGGTACTGGCGCCGGTTGTGGCATTATTGGGTTTGCCAAAGCCGGCTGCAGCGCAGCAAATCCGTAATCACCCCTTCCCGCGCACCGCTCAACTGCAATGGGGCGGTGCGCCCGATGAATGGTATGCGAAATTCGATTTGCTTTTCATGCGGCAGGATAACAAGGCCTATATCGACCGCATCCGCGCATTGAATCCTAATCTCATGTGGCTGATCATGAGAGATTTCAATCGAGCAGATGAGTACCTGAACGGCTTCCCGGACTCGTGGTTTCTGCGCGACTCGAAGGGAAACAAGATCGTGCTCTACGGCGGGAATACCTACTGGGCGAATCTTTCGGAGTTATGCCCGACAGCGAGCGGCACGATCAACGGCCAGAGCTTTACGAATCAGCGCCTACATGATTTCTTCCCGATTGAGCTTGAAAGATTGGTTCGGCAATCGGGCGCGGAAGGAATCGTTTCCGACGGGCTTTATTATCGCCTGCATCTGGAATGGAATATGTTTCCGGACGTCGATCTCGACAACAACGGCCAGAACGATCTCACTGAACCGGGCAAGGGTAAGAATTGGGTGATCGAGCGCTGGGTGGCGGGCGTGGACAAATTTCTCAACAAGCTGCGCAGCCTGCTCGGGCCGAACAAATTGATTGTGATCAACACTGGCTCGCAAGATTTGCCGACTGCCTCGGCGGTCAACGGTTTGTATTTCGAAAACACTGGCGGGTTATTCAATTGGGATTACGACAAAAACATCATGCCGCAGCTTCATTCTCGGGCAGCGCAGCCGCCGATTTTCACGTTGAACAACAAAACCGATCCGTCAAATCCAACGTCAAAGGGTGTCGGCGGGAGCAAGAACGATTTTATCTACATGCGCTTCGGCCTGGCGCGCGCCATGCTCTTCGGCCAGTATTTCGATTTGCATACCTGGGAGTCGGGCGAACATTATTGGACGGAGTATTATGACGAGTTCGACCTTGACGTAGGCTATCCCACCGGCAACATGTACGAAGTGAAGCGCGGCATCTGGGTGCGCTTTTTTGACAAGGGCGCGGTGATTGCCAACGTCAGCAACACCAACACAACGGTGACGGATGCGGAATTGCGTTCCGCGCCGGGTTATGCCGGGCCGTACTGGCGCTTTCAAGGCGGGCAAGACCCGGCGATGAACAACGGCCAGCAATTCACCTCGCTCACGCTCAACGGCCACAGCTTTACCGGCTACGGCAATGCGACGATCATCGTCGGCGACGGCGTGGTTTTGGTGAAGACGCCGCAAACGGTAGTGGCGGACATGGTGATCGACAACGTTCGCAGCGCCACGACGGCCGGATCGCCGGCGGCAAGTTTTTCAGGATCATGGCAGCAGGTTTGTGAGGAAGGCGGGAGCCAGTATTACACGCTGCGCTGCGCTTCGTGGGTGGACAATTCCTACGGAATGCACCTCACCACCGATCGCTCGGCTACGGCGACTTTCCGTCCGAAAATCGGAGTATCCGGCCCGTATGAAGTTTTCGAGTGGCACGGCCAACCCAACTCGGGCGACGCGGCGACGAGCGTGACGTACACGATCACGCACACCGGCGGCTCGGCCAACAAAACCGTGAATCAGCGCAACAACGTTGGCAGGTGGAATTCGTTGGGCACGTACCTTTTCACTGCCGGCAGCAACGCCGAGGTGAAGATTCTGAGCGCCGGCGCAAGCGGCACGGTGGTCGCGGATGCAATCAAGTTTGTGTATCAAAACGGCAGCGGGCCGGAGCCGGATAACGATCCGCCGGCGGCGCCGCAAAATGTCAGGATCGAGAATTGACCTGTCCTGTTGCCTTGCTGTAAGGGATGACGCCATGCGTGACTGGAAAAACAAACTCGCATACCGGATCAGCGGCCAAAATCGCCGCAAGAAATTCGACACCTTCATGCAGGTTTTTGCGCCGGAGGCAACCACCCGGATTCTCGATGTCGGCGCTGCGGAAGAAGAGTACAGCGCCACAGACAATCTTCTTGAAAAGCTGTATCCGCATCAGCGCAACATCACGGCGCTGGGCGTGGACCAGTACCGGAAATTCCGCGCGCGCTATCCCGCAGTTCAGGCGCAGGTGTATGACGGCAAGATTTTTCCATTCCCGGATCAAAGCTTCGATCTTTGCTGGTCGAACGCGGTGATCGAGCACGTGGGCGATCGCGAGCGCCAGATTCTGTTCTTGAAAGAAATCCGCCGCGTCGCGAAAAATGCCTACCTCACCACGCCGAACCGCTTTTTTCCGGTGGAGGTGCACACGCGCACGCCGCTGCTGCATTATCTGCCCAAGCCGCTGTTCGAGCGCTATCTGCGGCTCATGGGAAAAGGCTGGGCGGCCGGCGATTACATGTTTCTGCTGTCGTACAACGACATTTGCGGGATTCTGCGGGACGCCGGCATTCAACACTATCGCATCAAACGCAATCATTTGTTCGGTTTCACGCTTGACTTCGTGATCATGTTCGGCGAAAAATTTGAAATCAGCCGGCGGCAACCGCAGGCCGATTTTGCCTATTCACAATAAACATCACAACGTTTTTCAAACCTCGAGCAGCATGAGACGCTTGATTTTCGACCACGGACGGCCGTTTAACCAGGAGACTTTATGGCCGTCCTTTCCATCACCCAGGGGCATGACACCGGCGCCGTCATCGTCAAAGACGGGCGCATACTGGCAGCAATCAGCGAAGAACGGTTGTCACGCATCAAAATGGACACGCAGTTCCCCTCACGCTCGATTCCGGCTGTGATGCAGATCGCGGGCGTGAAACACGAAGACATCAAGCATGTCGTGATTCCCGAGCTGCGCAAGGGCGAAGACATTTTCAAAAATATTTTTCCGAAGTATCCGAAAAGCGTTTTTGCCGGCTCAAAGTCCGCGCGGGCGGGATTTGGCGACCGCACGCGACAATTGGTGATGTCCGGCAGCTTGCTCATGAAAACCTATCCGCGCATGGCGCTGCTGTATCGCCGCTACGAAAAACGCCTGCGCGAGATGTTTCCCCAAGCGCAGTTGCATCGCGTCGAGCATCATTTGACGCACGCCGCTTCGGCGTATTACACCAGCGGCTTCGAAAAGGCTATCGTGATCACCGGCGATGCCTGGGGCGATTTCGTTTCGACGATGGTTTGCCTCGGTGAAGGCAAAAAGATGAGAGCCGTGCACCGCAGCTATTATCCCAATTCGCTCGGGCATTATTACCAAAGCCTGACCAACTGGCTCGGCTTTCGCGGCGGCCGGCACGAGGGAAAAATTCTCGGACTCGCGGCGTTCGGCGATCCCGCCTCACCGGTGTATGATGAAATCAAAGGCCTGTTGGTGTGTGAAGGCCTGGACGTACATGCGCCTTATATGATGGGAAAAATCTGGCATAAAAAAATGCCGTTTGCCAAAAGCAGCATGATGAGCAAGTTGGTGGCCAAGTACAAGCGTGAAGATATTGCCGCGGCCTTTCAGCGTCGCTTCGAGGAAGTCGTGACCACGCTGGTGAAGAATGCGATGGAACATTACAAAGTCGACAGTTTCTGCCTGGCCGGCGGCATTTTTGCGAACGTGAAATTGAATCAGCGTGTGTTCGAAGTGCCGGGCGTGAAGCGGGTTTATATTTTCCCGAATATGGGCGATGGCGGCGTCTGCGCCGGCGGCGCACTGTATTACGACATCAATCAAAACGGCTCGCGCGGCAGCGCCCTGCCGCATGCTTATCTCGGCCCGGATTATTCCGAGAAGCAAATGGAAAAGGCGCTGCGCGACAAAGGCGTGCCGTTCGAATATCACAAGGATATCGAAGTCAAAGTTGCCGGATTGTTGACGCAAAACAAAGTGGTGGCGCGTTTCAACGGCGCGATGGAATATGGCCCGCGCGCGCTCGGCAACCGCTCGATCTTATATCCCGCGGTCGATCCGGCGGTCAACAAATGGCTCAACGACCGCCTCAAACGCACGGAGTTCATGCCGTTCGCGCCGGTGACGCTGATGGAGGAAGCGCCGCGCTGCTACAAGAATTTGAGCGGTGCGGAATATCCGGCGCGCTTCATGACGATTACTTTCGATTGCACGGATTTCATGCGCACAAAATCGCCGGCAGCCGTGCACGTTGACAACACTGCGCGGCCGCAGTTGATCGACGAACAATCGAATGCCAGTTATTATCGCATCTTGAAGGAGTATTACAAGCTCACCGGCATTCCGAGCATCGTCAATACCAGCTTCAACATGCACGAAGAGCCGATCGTTTGTTCGCCGGAAGACGCCATCCGCGCCTTTCAGCTCGGCCATCTCGATTACCTGGCGCTCGGGCCGTTTCTCATCAAAGGCCAAAACCAAAATTAACTGAGAATGCAACTTCGGAATTAGTAACATGGCGGCAAAGGACGGCGGCCATCAAATGGGCGTGAGGGCATAGCACTTGCCATTGATGCGCCATTATGGACGATGTGAGAGACAATTGTGACGATTACGTACTTCAACTATCTCTGGGACATTGATGGCATCTCCGCCGGGTCTGCGGTCAAAGCCAAAGAGTTCATTGCCGCATTGCGGCGGTTGGGACACACCGCGCATTTAGAGTGGCGCACGCCGCAACCCAAAAATCAAAACGGATTCGGCGGGAAAAATCACGCTGGCATGAAGCCGCGCTTGCAGCCTTATCTGCATGAGCCGAAACGCCTGGTCAACAACTTCCGCCATCTCAGCCAGGAATATTTCCTGCTCAAGCGGCAAAAGCCCGATGTGTTTTTCAACCGCCTGGAATTCTACTATTTCTCCGGATCGTGGCTCTCCCGCCTGTTGAACTTGCCTCTCGTTGTGGAAGCGGATTGCCCGCCGACATTCGAGCACAATACCTTTTACGGCAAGGATTATTTGCATCTGGGCAAATTGCCGGCGCGCATCGAGCTTGCCAACTTGCGCGCTGCGGATGCGGTCATTGTCATTTCAAATGTGCTCAAGAATTATTATATCGAACACGGCATTCCCGCCGGCAAGATGCACGTCATTCCCAACGCCGCGGATCCGCAAAAATTCCGGCCGCTGCCCCGGGATCGCGAGTTCGTGCAGAAATACAACCTCGCCGGGAAAACCGTTGTTGGCTGGGTGGGCGCATTGGTCGGCTGGACCGGCATCGAGAACTTGATTGCCGCGGCGCGCCAGGTTTTGGCAACGCGGCCGCAGGTGAGTTTTATGATGGTGGGCGGTGGCCCCAATCAGGAACTGATGCGTAAAGAGCTGCAAACCGGTGAATATGCCGCGCGCGTGATCCTGCCCGGCACCGTGCCCCATGAAGAAGTGCCGCGTTATTTGTCGTGCATGGACGTGGTCCTGGCGCCGTATCCCAAATTGGATTTTTGGTATGCCTCCTCGATGAAAATTTTCGAATACATGGCTGCCGGCAAGGCGGTGCTGGCCAGCGCCGTGGGCCAGATTGCGGAAGTGATCAATGACGGCGTCAACGGGTATCTTTTCGACCCCGATTCCGGTGCGGAGTTGGTCCAGAAAATCACGGCACTGGCCGATTCTGCAGAAGCACGGCAGCGTGTCAGCGAGCGGGCGCGGCGTGACGTCGAGCACAAATGGAATTGGGAGGCAAACGCGAAAAAGATGATCGAAATTTTTGAAGAGGTTTTGCAACGCCGGCGCGCACATGCGGCGCGATGATTTTTCCGGCGAGACGATGAGCCAACAATTGCGATGCGGCGATTGAATCATCGTTTCACATTGAATGAGGTGGAGAGGAAAGTAGTTGCGCCGGCTGCAGCAAGCTCGTTCGGCGTTATCGTTTTACCCCGGTACAGGAAAGAGGACGTGAACATGGAACACGATTTATTGTTACAGCCGCAACAAAGGCAAAGGCCAATGCCCCCGCACATGGAAAGCGGCGCTGCCGATTATGTCTCGCCCGGGCGCAACGAAAGCGATCAACCCGGCCGATCGGATAAAAAGCGCTTGCGCGTGCTGCAAATCGTCGACGGTTTCCGCATGGGCGGCGCTGAATCCAAATTGCTGGAGCTGATTGCGCATCTCGATAAGCAGAGATTTGAGGTCCTGCTGGCCAATGTCGGCCCCACCGGCCCGCTCGAACAAAAATTTCAGCAACTCGGCGTCGATATTTTTCAATTCGCGCGGCGATCCGCTTTCGATCCGCTGCCGGTTTGGCGGCTCTATCGTTTGATGCGGCAACGCCGGATCGATATCGTGCAAACCACTTTGCTTTGGGCAGACATCATTGGCGCCCTTGCCGCCAAGCTCGCCGGTGTGCCGGCGATTTTTTCCTGGGAAACCGTTTCTCACGAAGGTGATCCGTTTCACAATAATTTTCAGCGCCGCGCCGGTTATCGCCTGGCAATGAAATGGGTGGATCGGATCATTCCGGTTTCGCATGAAATCAAACGTTCGTTGATCAAGCGCCGCAACATTCCGGCGGAGAAAATTCATGTGATTCACTATGGCGTGGATTTGGAGAAATACCGTCCCGCCGATCGCCAGACTACCCTTGCCAAGCGCCGGGAGCTGGGCGTTCCCAGTGATGCGATTCTCATCGGCGTTATGGCCAGGCTGGAGCCGCCCAAAGGCCATCGCTTTTTTATCGAAGCGTTTCCGGCGATTGTCAAACAATTTCCGCGCGCGCACGCGATTTTTGCCGGCGAAGGCTCGTTGCGGGCGGAGTTGGAGACGCAGGCGCGGGCGCTGGGAATGAGCGGCCATATCACTTTTCTCGGCGCGCGCAACGACGTCAATGAAATCCTCGGCGCTCTGGATCTTTTTGTGCTGCCTTCGGTTTCCGAAGGTTTGCCGAATGTCGTACTGGAGGCGATGGCCGCGCAAAAGCCGGTAGTGGCCACCGCGGTTGGCGGCATTCCCGAAGTGGTGAGCCACGGTGAAAATGGTTTTCTCGCGCCGCCGGCAGATGCTTCTGCTTTGCAAAAACTGCTGCTGCAATGCTTGAATGAACAGGAACGATGGCCGCTGCTGGCGCAGGTAGGGCGCCGCACAGTGGAGACGGAATTTTCTTTGGCGCATCAAGTGTCGAGCTTCGAGCGCATTTTTGCGAACGTTTACGGCGCCAAAACGCGCGCGGCGCAACTCACTTGAGCCGGCCGGGTCACATGTCCACGCTGCAACGCTTTTTTCGCAATACCTCGGTGCTGATCTTGGCGAATGCGCTTCAGCCGGTGTTGTCGTTCTACTTGATCGTGACCATCAGCCGGAAGCTGCAAGTTGAGGGCCTGGGCGCATATGCCACGGTTTTCAATTACCAGGCGATCTTTCAAATCATCTCGGCATTCGGCCTGAAGAATCTGCTCACGCGCAACGTGGCGCAGCAGCCGGAAGAAATGTGGCGCTATCTCCGCCACGGCAGCGTGATCGCTCTGCCGTTTTCGCTGTTGAGCATGCTGCTGCTCATCGTGCTTACCGCCGTGCTGCAATACGGCGAGGCCGTACTGTGGGCGTCGATCATCGTGAGCCTTTCGCTGCTCGCGGCAGCGTTGTGTGACGTTTGCGAGGGCGTGCTCGCCGGCATCGAGCGTTTGCACATCGTCGGCTACACTGCTGTGCTGGAAAATGCGTTGCGTGTGCTGTTCAGTTTGATCGCCTTGTGGCAAGGATTCGGATTGCTCGCGCTGGTTTGGGTTTTTGTCGCCTGCCGTTTTGCGCGCGCGGGTTTTTACTACTGGTATCTGCAACGCCACACGGCGAAACCCGTACACGCCGGCCGCTTTCATTTTGATCCAGCCTTCGCCCGGCGCATCGTAGGCCAGGCGCGGGTTTTTGCCTTGACGATGATTTGCGTGACAGTTTATTGGAAAGTCGATGTCTCGATTCTTTCCAAAATGCGCGGGATGGACGAGGTCGGGCTGTACAGCGCCGCTTACCGGTTTTTGATGCTGGCGATGGTGGTGGTGGACAGTTTCGTCAACTCGCTTTTTCCCATCATCTCGCATTATTACCATGCCGCGAATCCGGCGGTGAATCAATTCGAGGTGGCGTGCAAAAAGGGCTTGCAAGTGCTGCTCGTGCTCATTCTGCCCGTGGCCGTGATGCTGTCGCTGCTGGCCCCGCAGTTGATCGGCCTCATCTACGGCGACGCGTTTATGGAGGCGGTTCCGGTTTTGCGCATTCTCATTTGGGTCGTCGTGCCTTATGCCGCCTCGCAGATTTTTGCGTATGCGCTTGTCGCCAGCAACAACCAGCGCTATGACTTGTTCGTGAACGCCGTCAGCATGGCGGCCAGCATTGCCTTGAATGTTTTGATGATTCAACGTTTCGGCTACCTCGGCGCGGCGTGGGCCGCGCTCGGCGCGATTTTCATCTATGTCGCGCTGCAAGCGCCGTTCGTCTTCCGGCGTGTGATTAAATTCGAAAGCAAGCCGCTGTGGCGCGGCGGCTTCAAACTGCTTGCCGCAGCAGCCTGCATGGCCGGAGTGCTGGCGTTTTTTCCCGGGATTCAAATTTGGTTTTTGATGCCATTGGCGTTTTTCATATACTTGCTGGCATTGCTGGCCGTCAGGCTTTTTTCGAAGCAGGATTGGGCGCTGGCAACGCGTCTTTTGAAATAGCGCCCACGATTTTTTATTGAATGCGATCATGCCGTTCAACGAATCCCGAAAACAACGTATTCCGGTGCTGCTCTATCATCGCATCGACTCGGAAGCGGACAAGGTTTGGCGGCCTTTTTGCGTATCGCCTGACAATTTTGCCCGGCAGATGGCCTGGCTGGCCCAAGAAGGTTATCGCACCATTGATTTGCACGCGCTGCTGGATTATTACGAGCGCGATGAGCCTGTTCCCGAAAAAGCCCTGGTGATCACTTTCGATGACGGCTACTATTGCAATTACAGCCGCGCATTTCCGCTAATGGCAAAATATGATTTCACTGGCACGGTATTTTTGGCGGGCAATTTGATGCGCGCCGATGATGCGCCGCCGGCGGAGAGCCGGCAGGGATTCATGTCGTGGAACGAGATTCGTGACATGCGAAGACACAGCTGGAGTTTGCAATCACACGGCCTGGATCACGTCAAGATGACGGAGTTGAGCCGGGAACGTTTGCATCGCGAGATTTTCGAATCGCGTGAAGTAATTGCCGCCAAACTGGGCGCGGCCGTGGATTTTTTTTGTTATCCTTTTGCCGACTTCGATGCGCGCATCAGCGATTGCGTACGGGAAGCCGGCTATCGCGGCGCGTGCGGCGGTCCGCCGTTTTATGAAGACGGGCCGGGAAGCCCGTTCGCCATTGGCCGCACCGAAATTTTATGGAACGATTCCTTCGCGCATTTCCGTTTTAAAATTGAAAACGGTTTGGGCTATTATTTTTTTGTCAGAAGGCAGATGGGTAAAATAAAACGCGCATTGCAGCGGGAGTAGGGCGTGAGTTCACGGACACCCTAAAAATATTCACCTAGTCATCCAGAAGGGTGCCTGTGAAGTCGCAGGCAGAATGCCAAATACCTCACAAGATTCCCCTGAATGACGGCTTCGACAATCACATGAAAACCGCAATACATTCGCATAAAACCTTTATCGTTACGAACCAAGCAAGGAGTAAAATCAGTTATGAAAGTGCTGATCACGGGTGGAGCAGGATTCATCGGGTCGCATCTCACGGATGCGTTGTTGAAGCGCGGGCACACGGTGACGATCATCGACGATTTGTCGACCGGCAAGCTGGAAAATATCGCGCATGTGCGCGCGTTTCCGAATTTTCATTTCGCCATCGAGACGATCATGAACGAGGCGGTGATGGATCGCCTGGTGAGCGAATGCGATTTGATCTTCCACCTGGCCTCGGCCGTGGGCGTGGAATTGATCGTGAATCGCCCGGTCGAAGTGATCGAGCGTTGCGTGCTCGGCACGGAGATCGTCTTGAAAACCGCCAATCGCTACAAGAAAAAAGTCTTAATCACCTCCACTTCTGAAGTCTACGGCAAAAGCTCAAAAGTGCCGTTCAACGAGGAAGACGACCGCATTCTCGGCCCGACAACGAAAAGCCGTTGGAGCTATTCCTGCTCGAAAGCGATCGATGAGTTTCTGGCGCTGGCATATCACAAAGAGATGAAATTGCCGGTGGTGATCGTGCGCTTGTTCAACACCGTCGGGCCGCGGCAAACCGGGCAATACGGCATGGTCGTTCCGCGTTTCGTGCAAGCGGCGATGCGCAACCAGCCGCTGCGCGTGTACGGCGACGGCACGCAATCGCGCTGTTTCGGCTATGTCGGCGACGTGGTGCAGGCGCTGATCGCGCTCGCGAATCATCCACAAGCCATTGGCCAAATTTTCAATATCGGCAGCAACGAAGAAGTGACGATCATGGAACTGGCCGAGCGTGTCACGCAAATTCTGGGCAGCACTTCGGAAATCGTCAAAGTGCCGTACTCCGAAGCCTACGAGGCCGGCTTCGAGGACATGCAGCGCCGCATGCCCGATCTCACCAAGATCAAGAACATGGTCGGCTACGAGCCGACGGTGAAGCTCGATCAAATCATTCGCCACATCTGGGAGTATTTCCAAGAACAGGAGAAAAACGGCCGTATGAACGGCAGTGCAACGCAGCCAGAAGCGGCTTTTCTGGAACACGCGCGCTTATAAAAGCGCGTAACAAAATCATCACTCCGCGAGCGCCGGGCCGGCGCAGTCGCCGTTCTTTTTGGCGTCTGTGCTGATGGATCAACGATCGCGGCTCTTTTCTTCCATCGCCTTTCACTTCAACTTTGCTAAACACCATGGACGAAGGCAGATATCAGAAATTGCTCGCCGTTGAGGTCGGCATGATCAAGCGGCGAGTTTTTTTTAGGGGCATGCTCGCCGGTTTTTTACTGGCGTTCGGCCTCGCCGGCGGCGCGGGTTATTATCTTTGGAGCAACCGCATGCAGTATGTTGACTCCGCCGTGGGCCTGGTTGCCGGTGATATGGCCTACCATTTTTTTCGCCATTTCCCGGATGCTTATGTGAGCCTCAATCGCGACAAATTTATCGATGCTCTCGACGCATTCACCAACGCCGCTTCCAAGGGGCAGGTCAATGAGGCGGATTTACAGCGCATTGCTGCGCGAATGATGGAGTATCTGAGTGAAGCCCGCCAAAACGACCGAAGGCTGGAATACAAGGAAGTGGATGAAATTCTGCTCTTGCTGCAACAAGCGGCAGAGAATTCCGATCACAACGGCAGTCCGTGACCGCCTTCGCGCGCGGCGGGCGCGATTCGAATCCGGACATTTGTTTTGTGCATGAAGTCGTCTGGCTATACCAATCAGGAGGTTTGCGTTGAATAGCTCAAAGGCCACTCTGGCAATGGCCTGTTTCGTGTTTGGCTTGGCGGTGGGCGCGTTTGCCGCCGTGACGGTTGTCCGGGAAGCCGTGCCGTTGCGGGATCATGCCTGGATGATCGGCATGGCGCTGTTGACCGGCATTCCGATTTGCGCGTTGCTGTTCGTGTGGTATCGCGCCCTTTTGCGCTCGATCCGGACAGTGTTGGGGGAGAAAGGCGGAGGCATTATAAGCTCAATCATGACATTTCAGCTTGTCACCATCGTCATTCTTTTTCTATTGATCGTTTCGATCTTATATGCGGCTATAGTTTGAACGGCAAAGACTATCTCAACCGTCACGCCAACGGTGAAAAAATAATCTTGGTTGATCAAAACCGCAATTCCGGCCGATGGAATTCGCTTGGCCATTACTCGTTCCAACGCGGCGCGGAGGCTAGCATCACCGTCTCCAACAAAGCCAATGGCCCGGTGATTGCCGATGCCATTAAGCTGGTTTATCTTGGCAATACACCGGTTTCAAATCACCCCAGCCCATAATTCTTCTTCATGCACATGGTATGCTGGCTGCTCAAAAGCCATCGCATGCTTTTGGGGCACGGCTATCCAACTGCAAAACGTCATACTCGTTCAATCCAGTTTGAAATTGTGCATATCGCATTTCTGCCCGAGGGCCTTTGTGAAATAGAGTCCCGTCAGAATGCGACTTACAGCGTTTTTTAAATGCGTGTACAGGATTCGTAGCCCTGCCCCCTTGTGGGGCATTGTTGCAACCGCGAATTTCATGGTTTCAACAGCCGCCCACAAGGGGCGGGGACTACAAACTCTGTTCATCCAAATGAAAAACGCTGTAACGTTGTAGTATTGGGCAAAAGGCGACACGCGCTTTATTCGTTCAAGCTGTTTGTAAAAAATCTAATTTTGAGAGCATGGTTTCAGAAAAATTCATTAGGCTTGTGAAATTTTGGCCGATAGCTGAATCTATTTAAACAATACACGACGTGCGCCGGGGCAGTGTACAAATTTAACTCTATCAACTTGAAATAATTCTATCGCCGGTAATTTCTGAGATTTTGGTTTCCGATCCGTGTCTTTGAAGATAGCTCTGCCCCCCAAGCCTAGCCTCGCCGCGAGATAAGAAGGTGTGGCAATTTTGCGTTTGAGCCGGCGAGAATGGCTTTGCGAAACACACGCGCCGCAAATTTTCTCATTGAAAATAACCTTAAGAAATGCCATGTTATCTGTAAATCATGACGGCGTGCAGCAGCCATTTCATGCAAACCAAAGAGGCAGATCTATGTCGGAACACAATCGCACGGAAGCCGCCAAGCTGGCGCGCGGCGCCAAGTGGGTGATTCGCCAGCTCCTGCTGGAAGTCGAGACGCGACAAACCGAGATCGAGTTGTTCAACGCTGTGCCGGAGGGTTTTGCCATTTCGTATCGCTTGCTTTCGGGAGAGGAAGCCGTGGTGGAGGAATTCGCGCAAAAATTGGGCATTCTTAAAAACGGCAATCGCCTTGAGGTGAAACATGGCTGATAACAAAGGCATTTTCTCGTGGATCATTACCGGCGTTTTGCTGATTGTCGGCGTGGCGGTGGGATGGAGCATCTGGTCTTCTCTGAAAGATACCCGCGCCAAGCTGGCGGCCCAGAAGGATAAAATGGAAGAGCTGGAGCGCCGCGACGCCTCGATGCGGCGCTATGTCGATAGCCTCGACGTGGTGCTGAACGACGTGCGCGCACGCGAAGCCCTGCTTGCCGCGGAACGCGAAGAGATCCAGCACAAACTCGAAAATTTGCAGCGTGAACACGCGAAAACCCTGGCGCGCCTGGACAAGTTGTGGGAAGCGAAGGAAGTCACAGGCGAGTTAGACAATGCTTTTCCGCATTGGGCCGGCCAGTTTTGGGATGTGCAACGCTCGGATGGCGTGCACGGCTTGTTAGCGCCGCGCTTCTTCGGAGCGGAAGTTGCAGAGATAAAAGCTGAAAATGATAAACGCGGCAGTGAAATCGCGCTCAAAGACAGCACCATCGCGAGTTTCAGCAGCTCGATGACGCTTAAAGATGATGAAGTGAGACTGTTGACCATGAAGGCCGACAGCATTCGCAGTACCTATGATAATTTGTGGAATGAATATCAGGCGCTCGACAAGAAATATCGCAAAGAAGTCGCGAGCCGGTGGTTCAAAGTAACCGTTGGCGGGGTTGCCGGCGCGGCAGCGGGCTTTGGCGTGGGTTATCTGGTGGGGAAATAGTTTGGCCATCTGCGCCGCCATAAAACAACTGAATTAACGCGATAGCCGGCCCTCGCTTTCCGATCAAAAATCCAAATGCAAAAGCAACGGCCAAGCTGTTGTTGAACCAACCAGGAGGCGTCACCATGATTTCATTAGGAGCATACGATCCCGAGGTGCAATCTTCGGCTCTGGGAGAATACCTTGATTACGCTCATCGTGTAACCGGCGTCGAGCAGGATTGGAAAAACCAGAAGAAACTGCGCGGGGAACGGGACGATCATTGGGTTGCGTTCGAGAAAGCGACGGGCAACGCCATGAAGGTCGCGGAGGTGCAGCGGTTTCTGAAAGACGCGGGATTCTTTCCGCTGGGAAAAATCGACGGCATTTGCGGTTATCGTACTGCCGCGTCGATACGCCTCTTTCAAGAATATGTTCGCACGGTCGAGAACGACAGCAGCATCGGCTTTCCGGATGGCAAACTCGGCCCAAACTCGTTTCAGCATATCAAACGCTGGCAAGCGGCCAGCAAGAAAGCGGATTGGACGGCATTTTCGGGCGCAAATCCAAGCCGTGAATTCAGCAAGTGGATGAACTTGCTGGGCCTCGTCAAACAGAAATATCTGACCAATCCCAATCCCATGCTGCGCAAAGTCAAGCAATTCGCCCAGAAATCAGACACGGTGAACGTTGCCAATTGGGATTTGGATCCGAACAAGATCCACATGATCGGCATACGCCGGCATGAGGCGCGGCCCGGTGTGCGTGAGTTTGATGATGTGTTCGTTTTATTGATCAACGGCCTGGCCTTCAAGTTTTATGGTTCGACCGAGCCGGGATATTCACAGCATCCTGCCGGCCCGCCGTTTTTAACGCTGGGGCAACATATCTATCGCTTTGGCTGGCATAAACTGTCGGATTTGAGCCGTGTTTACCACGGGCTTAAACCCATGAACTCGGGCGTATTGGTGGTACGTTCGAGCGATATGCTGCTGACCGACGCGGATCTTTCCCGCCCGCTCGAACGCAATTACTCGATTAACGTGCATTGGGGCGGCGAGGGTGAAACCGCGGTGGGCAACTGGTCGGAGGGCTGCCAGGTAATTGTCGGCGAAGGTTATATCAATCACAACGATCATGCGATCAATTGCTCGAAATTCGCGGCGCGCAATTATTCCACGCTGGGGCAGGTGGTCGAGGGCGCATATCAAACGCGCGGGGCATACACGATGCTCGCAGATATCGTTACCGCATTTTCCGGCGGCGAAGACAATACGGTTAAATATATGCTGCTCTCCGAGAAGGATTTGGATTTAAATCCGGAGATTGGCCTGGCCGCGGCACGAGAGGCGTTGGATCGCATTGAGTCGTTGTCATAGAAATTGGTTTACATTCGGCTTGGGCAATAAATTTCGTAATACACATCTTTTGCCCAAGCCGACTTCATCTCGACGAGGTTATTATGAAATTCAAACTCACCTTGATAGCCATTCATTTTAAGAAAATCATTCAACTCATTTTGGCAAGGCAAAAATAGCATTCCCTCCACAAGCTTTGATTTGCCTCGCTCAACCCCTCTAACTCCAATACCGTTCACTCAGTAGCCCTGCCCGCTCGTGGGGCACTGCAGGAAGATTGAAATTATTTGCGTTAGAATCGGCCCACAATGGGCCGGGACTACGAACGAAATGTTAAGTGAACGGTCTTGCCTCTAACTCTGATTCTGAACACCCGCCGTTCGAAGTCGAACATCTTTCGGATCCTGCATATCTCGCTAATATCATTCTAATCAAGTTCTTAAAAAACGGCATATTGCTTGCAGTTGTCGCGAGCAAATGTTGACGCAAGCGCTGTTCATATGACAACTCGTGCTCAAAAACCAAAACTTGACTTCATCACGTTTTAGGAGACTGTAGAGTGGATCGACCACTTGATCCGGCTTTTTTGAAAGAGCAACTCACGAAGCGATACGTTCGTCTCGGGGTGATTGTCGCGGCTGTGGCAGCGCTCTTGTTTTGGATTCCCGGCTGGATCTCGCCTTCGGTGAGCAAGAACCGCATTCGCACGGCGAAAGTCGAAGCCGGGCCAATGGCTGCAACGATCTCAGCCGCAGGCACTGTGGTACCGGAGTTCGAGCAAGTCATCTCCAGCCCGCTGGACACGCGTGTGCTGCGCATTCTGCGCACGGCCGGCACAACAATACAAATCGGCCAGCCGATTATCGAGTTGGATGTCAGCGAAGCCAAACTTGCGCTGGCCCGGCTTAATGAACAACTCGCCCTCAAGGAGAACCGCCAGGCCCAGCTTAGAATCGATCTTGACAAGACATTGAACGATTTGCGCAGCGAACTTCAAATCAAGAAACTGCGCATTGATTATCTACAAACCAAAGTCGAGCAAGAAGAAAAGCTGTTTCAGATTGGCGGGAGCAGCAAAGAGCAGGTCCGGCAAAGCAAGCTCGAACTGGAGATTGCTTACCTCGAATTTGCGCAACTCGAAAACTCAATCGCCAATACGCAACAATCGCTGCAAAACCAATTGGAAGGCGTGACGCTCGAAACCAAAATCACGCGCGGCGAGCGCGATGAAGCTGCGCGCCAGCTCGAATTGGCGGCGACGAAAGCCGATCGCAACGGCGTGCTCACCTGGGTGGTGCCGCAAGAAGGCGTCACGATTGGCAAGGGCGAAATGCTGGCGAAAATCGCGGACTTGAACGCCTTTCGCGTGGAGGCCACGGTTTCGGATGTGCATGCTTCCCGGCTCGCTGCCGGTTTGCCGGTCAACGTGAAAATCGACGATGAAACCAATCTTGCCGGCACGATTGCCAGCGTGCTGCCGGCAATTCAAAACGGCATCGTCACTTTTCTCGTCGCGCTGGAAGACAAGACCAGCCCACGTTTGCGCGCAAATCTGCGCGTCGACGTTTACGTGGTCACGGCAGCCAAAGAAAAAACGCTGCGCGTGAAACGCGGCCCGTTCGTGACCGGCGAAGGCGAACACGAGGTTTTTGTGATACGGGACGGCGCAGCGGTTCGCACACCGGTGCGCATCGGACTGGTTGGCTTCGATTATTTTGAAGTGATGGCGGGCTTGCAAGAAGGCGAGGAAGTGATTATTTCGGATATGAGAGACTTTATTCATATGAAGGAAGTGAAAATTCGAAAATAAAGAATTCTCCGTCGAAATTTCCAGTGAACGTTCACATTTGAGGCATTGAGGTTCAAAACATTTCGGAGGCAGCATGATAAAACTTGAAAACGTCGAGAAAGTTTATCGCACCGACAAGATTGAGACGCAGGCGCTGGCCAATCTCAATCTGCACGTGCGAGAGGGTGAGTTCATCGCCGTGATGGGGCCGTCCGGCTCGGGCAAAAGCACGTTGCTCAACCTCGTCGGGCTGTTGGATGAACCTTCAAGAGGGCAAATTCAGATCAACGGCGCGACGATTACCTCCTATCGCGACCAGCAGCTTGCGAGGTTGCGCAACGAATATATCGGATTTATTTTTCAAAGCTTTCATCTCATCAATGATCTCAGCGTGGTGGATAACGTTGAAATCCCGCTGCTTTATCGCCGCCTCTCCAACGCTGAACGCCGCCGGCTCGCGCTGCGCGCGCTCGATCGTGTGGGACTGGCCTCGCGCGTGCATCATTTCCCCTCGCAACTTTCCGGCGGACAGCAGCAGCGTGTCGCAATTGCGCGCGCCATTGTGGGCAAACCTAAAATCCTGCTCGCCGATGAACCTACCGGCAATCTCGACAGCCACATGGGCGACGAGATTATGAATATCCTGTTCGATCTCAATCAAGAGGAAAAAACAACGGTTGTGATGGTCACGCACGATCCGCGCCTCGGTGAGAAAACGGAACGAATTGTACGGCTGTTTGATGGGAGGCAGGTGAACTAAACTCGTTGCTGGTCGCTTGTTGCTAGCAAACTGGAAAAGACGCAACGAGCAACCAGAAACAAGCAACCAGGAACCAGATTATGCTTAAAAACTATTTAAAAATCGCCATAAAAGTCCTGTTGCGGCGGAAATTCTTCACCTTCATCAGCCTCTTCGGCATCAGCTTCACGCTGGTTGTGTTGATGGTGGTGGTCGCTTTTCTTGATCATATTTTCGGTCCGCTGCCGCCGGAGACCAGGCTGAATCGTTCGCTCGGCGTCTTCACGGTGTTTATTTCAAGCCCGGACGGCAGCAGTAGCCGGTCGGGCGCCGCGGGGTATAATTTTTTGGATCGCTATGTTCGCACATTGTCCACCCCGGAAAAAGTCTCCATCTTCACGTTTCCTCGCGGAGTGAATTCTTATCAAAACGGGCAACGCAAACCTGTTTACCTCAAATATACCGACGGCGCTTTTTGGGAAATTTTGGATTTCGAATTTTTGGAAGGGCAGGCTTTCACGCAGGAGGATAACCGCAACGCCAACGATGTTGCTGTGATCAATGAAGCCACACGCAAAAATTTCTTTGGTGACGCAAACGCCGTGGGCAAAACGATCGCAGTCGACGGTCAAAATTTTCGCGTCGTGGGCGTGGTAAAAAATACCCCGATCTTCCGTCTCACACCCTTTTCCGACGTGTGGGTGCCGCTCAGCACCGCCAAGGCAAAACCCTCGACTGATTTGACGGGCAATTTTCTGGCCTTAATCCTGGCGAAGGATCGCGCTGATTTTGCCAAGATCAAAGAAGAGTTTCAAGACAAACTCACGCAGGTTGAATTTGCTGATCCCCGCGAGTTCAACACGGTTGTTTCTGCGGCGGAAACTTTTTTTGAAACAATTGCGCGCGGCTTGTTCGCGAATGATCGCTCCGCGGAGAGTTATGCCGGCCGGCTGCTGGCAATCATCGTTGTGTTGATGATCATGTTCATGGTGTTGCCCACCGTGAATCTTGTCAATCTCAATGTCAGCCGCATCATGGAACGCGCTTCTGAGATCGGCGTGCGCAAAGCTTTCGGCGCTTCCTCGTGGGTTCTCGTCGGGCAATTTGTCGTCGAAAACGTCCTGCTCACGCTCATCGGCGGCGTGCTCGGCTTCGTCTTCGCCGTTATCATTCTGCACCTGCTCACCAACAGCGGATTGATACAGTACGCCGAATTTCACATGAACTACCGCATCTTTTTTTACGGTTTATGCCTTGTTCTATTTTTTGGCGTCTTTTCCGGAGTCTATCCGGCGTGGAAAATGTCGCGATTGCATCCGGTTGCGGCCTTGCGTTCCTAACGGTGCAGTCGCGCGAGAGGTTGCCATCACCATTAACGTTGCCTCTCTTCGCGCATGCGCGCACGAGAGGCGAGCGCCGCCCATCAAACATCCGAGGGAATATCATGATCAAGCATATTTGCAAGCTTATGTGGAATCGTAGAAGAAGCAACTTTTTGATGATCGTCGAAATCTTTTTTACGTTTCTCGTACTCTTTGCCGTTGCAACGCTGGTTTCATATTTCATCGCTAACTATAACCAGCCTTTGGGATACTCTTATGACAACGTTTGGCAGGTTAATATTAATATGAATCAAACCAGCGACGATTACTGGTCGCCCGAACAAGTGGCGACAGTGAATCAATTATATCTTGCCGCGCGCGATTTGGGCGAAGTAGAAGCGGTTGCCGGCGCGCTGGCAACACCATACGATTTTGGCGGTCGCGTTTCCGGCCTCGAAATTCGCGGAAAACGCGCCGAGGCCGGCGTCAACGAAGTCTCCGTGGACTTCAAGGACGTAATGGGGCTGCAGCTCGTTGCCGGCCGGTGGTTTGAAAAAGCCGACGAAGCCATGAATTGGCAGCCGGTGGTGATTAATCAAAAACTCAGCCGGGCATTGTTTGGAGAGGACGATCCGGTCGGCCAGCAATTCGAGCCGTGGTCGTCCGCAAATGAAGAAGTTCGCGTCATCGGAGTCGTCACGGATTTTCGTCAAGGCGGCGAGTATCAGGGGTTGGGCAATTATCTCTTTGAGCTGAAGCAACTGGATAATCCGGCGCAGCGCCCGCCGCGCAACCTGCTCATCAAAGTTCGCCCGGGAACAACGGCAGCGTTCGAGGAAAAGCTTGCAAACCGCCTGCAAGCCGTGGCCAAGGAATGGTCGTTTGAAATACAGCCGCTAGCGCAGAAGCGTGAGTCATCCTTAAAACTTTTTCTGGCGCCGTTGATTGCCGCCGGTTTGATTGCCGCATTTCTGATGATTATGGTGGGCTTCGGCCTGGTGGGCGTGCTGTGGCAAAATGTTACGCAGCGCACGCGTGAAATCGGCTTGCGCCGCGCCAAAGGCGCCGCCGCGCAGGATATCTACAAACAAATTCTGGGCGAGCTATTTGCCATTACCTCCGCCGGTTTGTTACTCGGAATCATCGTCGTCGTGCAACTTCCGTTGCTTGATTTGGTCGGGGTTAGTACCAACGTATTCATCACCGGCTTGCTGCTTTCAATCGCGCTGATTTATCTGTTAACCTGCGCGGCGGGATTGTATCCCAGTTGGCTGGCGACCAAGGTTCGCCCCGCAGAAGCGTTGCATTATGAATAATGCAAGACGACTAAACCTTCTAAACGCATACGGCTGCTCGAAGAGCCTCGATTTTCAACTTGTCTAAACATCGGTGCGGGGCTTTTGACCGTGAGAATCCGTGGAAATTCGTGTTCATCCGTGGCTAAAAAAGTACCTTTAGTACCTGAATTTTGCACGATGGTTACTTTTCATCAAAGCTTGATGGCCTGCCGCACACAACTCCACAGTTATTCCGTTCGAAGGCAAAAAATCTTTTGTTTATGAAAATAATTTGCGCCATATTTTGTTATCTTGCCAGTGTTAATTTGGAAGGAGCTGGTTCTTGGATCCCGCACATGACGATTCCTTCGTCTTGGGACCAGGGCCAGTTCCTTCTTTTTTTGATTGCCGCCGGGAAATCGGAGTCTCGCTTGCGCGAGAAGGTCAATTCGCAAGGTGAACACCTGAAGGCGCGATTACAAACTTAGCTAAACATTGCCCTAGATGCCCTCTCTCCTCGAAATCAACCACCTGCATAAACGCTTCGGCAGTACCATCGCACTCGACGGCGTGAGCTTGAGCGTCAACGCCGGCGAGATTCACGCAGTGCTCGGCGAAAACGGCGCGGGCAAGAGCACACTCATGAATATTTTGTACGGCTTGCTGCAGCCCGAGGCCGGCGAGATGAGACTCGCGGGCAAGCCGTTTCGTCCGGCCAGTCCGGCAGACGCCATCCGCGCGGGCATTGGCATGATTCACCAGCATTTCATGCTCGTGCCCGATTTCACGGTGATGGAGAATTTTCTGCTCGGCAATCCACGTTTTGGCGTGCGCGGCGCAGCGTTGCAGCAGGCGCAAACCGAGGTGCTTGAGCTTTGCCGCCGCCTGGGTATTGACATCAACATCTCCCACCCTGCGTCATCCCGGAGGCATCCGTGGCTGGGGCTGCGCCAAATCCTGCGCATGAAAAAAAAATCACGCGGCGATAAAAACAATGAAGCGCCGCGCCCCTCGCAACATGCGGGATTCAGCCTGAATAGCAAGATTGCGGATCTCTCCGTGGGCCAACGCCAGCGCGTGGAAATCGTCAAAACCCTGTTGCGGCAATGCCGTTTGCTGATTCTGGATGAGCCTACAGCCGTGCTCGCGCCGCAAGAAGTGAAGGAGTTGTTCGCCCTGCTGCAGCGCTTGCGCGAGGAGGGTTATGCCACGATTTTCATCTCGCACAAGATTCACGAAGTGCAGGCAGTGAGCGACCGCATTACGGTGTTGCGCAACGGCAAGATTTCCGGCGCATTCAACACCGCAGAGGCCAACATCGAGATGATCCGCCGCGCCATTACGCCCGTTCGGCAAGCTCAGGGCAAGTCGCCAAGCAGTGCACCGGCGGCCGCGCAAACCAAAATCGTTTTACGCGCTCAACGGTTACGTGCCCGGGGCAATCCCGGCCATCTCGCGCTCGACGGGCTTTCGTTCGAGTTGCGCGCCAGTGAAATTTTGGGCGTGGCCGGCGTGGACGGCAACGGCCAGGCGGAATTGGCGGAAGTGTTGCTCGGTTTGCGCCAGCTCGAAGACGGAAAAATCTATTTTGAAGATCAAGACATTGACCAACAAATCAGCCGGTTCGGCAAGCTCCCGGCAAGCCAAAAACGTTTTGTCGCCGGCTTCGCACATATTCCCGGAGATCGGCAGCAGATGGGATTGTTTCCGGAATTGACGATTGCACAAAATGCCGCCGCACTAGCCTATCGCGCACCGGATTTCAACAAACACGGGTGGCTGCAACCCGCGAAGCTGCGCGAATACTGCCAAACGATTGTGAATACTTTTGATGTACGCGTATCGAACCTCGATCTGCCGGTAACGACTCTTTCCGGCGGTAATCAACAAAAGCTCATTGTGGGCCGCGAGCTGGCGCGCCGGCCGAAAGTGTTGATTGCCGTCAATCCCACGCGCGGCGTGGATTTAAGTGCGACCGCGAAAATTCATCAAGAGATTCTCGCGGCGCGGGCGCAGGGCGCGGGTGTATTGTTGATCTCGACCGAATTGAGTGAGATTTATGCGTTGTCGGATCGCATTGCGGTTTTGTTTAAAGGCCGGTTTGCCGGCATCTTCCCGCCTGAGATTTCCGCGGAGGGAATCGGCGCGTTGATGTTGGGTGAAGCAAGCGAATAAAGGCAAAAACGAAATCGGCATAGCCGGAAGCCCGCCCGGGCGGT